>NZ_JAYGHD010000048.1:0-25520 GCF_034932245.1 Nostoc sp. UHCC 0251 | reverse complement strand
TGGGCATTGGGCATTGGGCATTGGGCATTGGGCATTGGGCATTGGGCATTGGGCAATAGTTCATCTCCCCCTGCTTCCTCTGCTCCCCCTGCTCCCCCTGCTCCCCCCCACTCCCCACTCCCCACTCCCCACTCCCTAATTTTATTTTTGAGTAACAAAATATATTTTTTGACACTCTTTTCATCCCCATACTGAAGTAGCTGGGTTTTCAGCTTTTTTCTTATAAAATCTTCTAAGACACCTTGATTTACATAATCTAACTTTTGTGCATAGATTTCAGACTTTACCAAGTGTTTTAGGATTAGCAATCGCAGGGTTGATTGGTGGCATGAGTTCTGTTTTTGCCCAACAAGCCATACCCCTTTGTCAACCACCGAATTCGGGTGAGTATCTTTTATTAGTAGTCAGTCCTACAGCAAATAATCAAAAGCAGTTGCGTAGTGCCTTACCGCCAGAACTTAAGACTATTACCTGCAAATATCTCAACGAAACTGTGACACGGATAGGGGGCTTTAACAAAATTGATGATGCTAATCGATGGGCAAGGTATGTCAGCAATATTGTTGGCTTGTCTGCTATCATCACCACTCGACCAACAACGCCAGATGTGCAGCCACAGCAACAGGCACAGCTACAGGCACAGCCACAGCCACAGCCCCAGGCACAGCTACAGCAACCTCAGCAGACAGTTTATAATCCTCAAGCATTAGGAGAAGGTTATGCAGTGCTGGTAGATTATTACAACCGTCCAGAACTAGTTAATAGTGTGCAACAAGCAGTAGGAGGTAACGTAGGTTTTGTTTCTTATGGACAACGCCCTTACTTGTTGGCAGTTTATACCACTAACCAAACTGAAGCATACAACACATTGCAGAAGTTGAACAATGGCGGTTTCGTTGCCAGCATAGTAGATAGTCGTAAGGTAATTCTGCTGCGCTCAACTGTGCGCTTGTAGTCATTAGTCATTAGTCATTAGTCATTAGTCATTAGTCATTAGTTAATAAACTGTAGACTGTAGACTATTGACTAATAAGCAGACCTAGCTAACCAATAGATAGTTATGCCCAAAGCCGAACCAGCTATTACCTGAACTGGTGTATGCCCAAGTAATTCCTTCAGACGGTCTTGGCTAAAGTCTGGTTTTTCATGAAATAATTCATCAATCATTTGATTGAGAATACGAGCTTGCTTACCAGCTGCTTGGCGAACTCCGGCTGCATCATACATGACGATGATGGCAAAAACTATTGCAACGGCAAAATCAGGAGATGCCCAACCCAGTGTTTGCCCTACACCAGCGGCTAGAGCTGTAACTAAAGCTGAATGGGCACTGGGCATACCTCCGGTTGTCACCAAAACACGTATATTCAGTTTGCGATGTTTGATGATCTCGACTACGAGCTTTAATGCTTGAGCAATTAAACAAGCTACCAGAGCAACCAGCAGCACCCGGTTGTCTAAAATGTTGCCTATGTCCTGCATGGTATTTTGGTTAGGTTAGTAAATATTAGCAGCAGTTGTTGGTTGAGGAAACATTTAGATTCAACCCAAAATACAAAATTAACCTAGTACATCACGGCGAAAACAGACCAATTACTCAAATTCACCTAAAAGCTTACTTGATAAACTTTTTGGATTTTGAATAAGGGAATTTTGAATTTCGCTGGGCGGTGTAGTATAGCATGACGTAAATAAACCACCTATTCAAAACAAGCAGAAAGCTCAAAATTAAAGCCTTTTGACTTTTGACACTTCGACTCCTTTCGGCTGCGCTCAAGACAAGTCGCTCAGTGTTAACTTTTGACTTCCGCCTTGCGGTACTAGTTATTGCGACTAATAATAAAATGAGCGATCGCTTGGAGTGATTTGGCTCTCTCTCCAAATGGTTCTAATTCCGCACAAGCTGCTTTAACTAGCTCTTGGGCTTTTAAGCGAGATTCCTCAAGTCCCCAAAGGCTAGGATAGGTCACTTTTTGGGCTTTTTGGTCTTTACCCGCAGTTTTACCTAATTGCTCTTGAGTAGCAGTGATATCCAGAATATCATCGATGATTTGGAATGCTAGCCCAATATTTTGAGCATAACGGGTGAGTCGCTGCACATCCTCAGGTGATGCCCCAGCTATGATCCCGCCACAAACTACGCAAGCTTCCAAAAGAGCAGCTGTTTTATGTTGATGGATGAAATTTAAGGTTTCTAGGGAAATATCTGATTTACCTTCCGACTCTAAATCGACAACTTGACCGCCGACTAAACCAGCTGCCCCTAGCGCCCGACCAAGACGGGCAATTACCTGCAATACTAGCTCTCTCTTAACATTTTGGGGGGTTTGAATGGCAACAAACTCAAAAGCCAAAGCCAACAAGCCATCTCCAGCCAAAATCGCCACATCTTCGCCATAGACTTTATGATTTGTCAGCTTCCCACGACGGTAATCGTCATTATCCATCGCCGGCAGGTCGTCATGAATCAGCGACATTGTGTGGATCATCTCCACAGCACAAGCAGTTGGCATAGCCATTTCGATGGTTCCACCGATCATTTCACAGGTAGCAAGGCAAAGAATGGGACGTACACGCTTGCCTCCAGCTAATAACGAGTAGCGCATCGCCTCATAAATCGTTTCTGGATAAATGATGGGGATAGCCTGATCTAAAGCAGTATCACAAAGCTTTTGTCGTTCTTTCAGATAAGCTGCTAAGTTAAACGTGGCTTCCTCTGGTGGTGTCTTTTGAACGTTATCAGTTGCTACCATTCTTTAATTCCTGACATTTTGAGATTTTTGTCTTATACGTCACAATTTTAAGGTGCTGTGGCGCTGAAAAAATGAAGAATTAGGAGAGACGCGATTAATCGCGTCTGTACAGGAGTTATGAGTTAATATTAATAACTCTTAGCTTTTAACTCCTCACTCTCTTGCTGCCCTGGAATAGCTAGCAAATGTATTTTGCAACAATATAGCGACAGTCATAGGGCCAACACCACCAGGAACGGGGGTAATAAATTCTGCTACATCAGTGGTTGATTCAAAGTCGACATCGCCAATTAAGCGACTTTTGCCACTAGCATCGGTGATGCGATTCATCCCCACATCTACCACAACAGCACCCGGTTTTACCATGTCAGCAGTGATTAGTCCGGGACGACCGACTGCTGCAATTAGAATATCAGCATTTTGGGTGATGGTTTTGAGGTCATGCGATCGCGAGTGAGCGATCGTGACTGTGGCATCAGCTTCTAGTAGCATCAGTGCCATTGGTTTACCCACCAAAATACTGCGTCCCACGACTACTGCCTGTTTCCCCTGCAAAGGAATTCCATATTCTTCTAAAAGCCGCATCACACCAGCCGGGGTGCAGCTACGTAAACCGGTTTCTCCCCGTACTAGTCGCCCCAAGTTAACTGGGTGGAGTCCATCAGCATCTTTATCGGGATCAATTTGATGTAGCAGCGCCACAGCATCCAAGTGGTTAGGTAAAGGCAGTTGCACGAGAATGCCATCTACCCGTTCATCGTGGTTTAGGGCAGCTATGACCTCTTCTAACTCCTCAAAAGTAGTTTGGGCAGGAAAATGCTTACCAAAAGAGGCGATCCCAACTTTAGCGCAAGCTTTTTCTTTATTACGGACATAAGCCGCTGACGCTGGATTATCGCCAACCATCAGCACTGCTAAACCAGGAGGTCGTCCAATTTTTGGTTGTAATTGTGTAATGGCAACAGAAAGTTCTTGCTGAATTTTTGCTGCTATTGCCTTACCATCAAGGAGTTTGGCAGTTTTTGTTTCCATGAAAATTACCAGCTATATTCGCCTTTTGTCAAAACACTTGCAACAAGTCTTTCTCCTTGTCCTCTTCCCCCTGCCTCTTCGTTGATTTCGTAGCGTTCTTCTCACAGTAAATCCATAATCTTTATTTTCTCAGATCAATGGCGTTATCTGAAGAATAAAGAATTAAGGATGAAATTCAGAACATTTTTTGCTCAGTTGAGAGTGTGTTTTTGAAAGTGCAGAGAATAGTATAGATGGGAACAGACCTGATGAAACTGGCGACAAGGCAAGCAGTGAAGCAAAAATTTGCTCAATCGGTGGCTTTCATGCAACAAACGAGAAATTTATCCCTTTCGTTCTTGTACGGACACAGTATTATTCCCTACCGCTTGGGGTTGGTTTTTTTATTGGTGGTGGGACTTTGTAGTTGTGGTAGTTTAACCTCGTCTGGCTTGAATGGAACTAATTTTACAATTGGTGCCAATGTCACCCCAATTCGAGAAATTAAACCAGAACAACAAAATCAAGCTACAGTTTACATCCAAGGTAAGGTGGAAAAGAAAGCTCCTTTGATGAAGCAGTGGGCTTATGAAATGAGTGACTCGACTGGCAAAATTTGGGTTGTCACCAATCAAAGGAATCTGGCCGAGGGGGCACAAGTAGTGATTAAGGGTAAAGTTCGCTACCGAAGTATCCCTTTAGCTGGTAAAGAATTGGGGGAAGTTTATCTAGAAGAAGAATGAACAATCAACCGATACATGTAGCGATCGCAATTCTCTATCAAAAAGACAAGTTTCTCATGCAACTGCGGGACAATATTCCCGGTATTCTCTACCCTGGCTACTGGGGGCTATTTGGGGGTCATATCGAATCTGGTGAAACGCCAGAGGTAGCAGTGAAGCGAGAAATCTTAGAAGAAATTGGCTACAATTTACCACCCTTTGAGAAATTTGGCTGTTATCCCGACGAAAGAGTTGTCCGGTATGTCTTTCATGCACCGCTGTTGGTGGAATTAAATCAACTGGTTTTGAATGAAGGCTGGGATATGGGGTTATTGACCACAGAAGATATTCACCAAGGTAACTGTTATTCGCAAAACGCTGGCGAAGTCCGGCCTTTGGGAAATATGCATCAAAAAATTATGTTGGATTTTATCGAGACAAACCAACAAACCTAGTACCGCAAGGCAGAAGTCAGCCCCTTGGGGGAAGTCAAAAGTCAAAAGTCAAAAGTCAAAAGTCAAAAGTATTATGGAATAAGCTCTTTAGAGATTTTAAATGATTGCTCTATTTCCGCCGTGGCGTACTAGTTTATCCTTGCTTGCGTATATTGCAATTGCATCATGATCTCCTAAATAATAATATGCTTTTTCATGAATCAAAATCGAAGCCAAAATAAAGTTAGAACTCTTGTGGAGTCATCACCAATGCAATCAGCAAATAAACTACCGCGATGGTTAACTATAGGGTTGGCATTTCCGATTATTATTCTCAACGGCTGGCTATTGCTTCAGGTTGTAAAGTATTTTCAACCTTTGGTCAGCATTATCGCCGCCGCCATCCTGCTAGCTTTTGTCTTGAACTATCCAATCCAGTTTCTCCAAGAACAAGGGGTAAAACGCAACGTGGCGATTGGGGGAGTGTTGCTTTTGACTCTAGTGGTTTTAGTAGGTTTAGGCATTACCTTGGTTCCCTTGATTATCCAACAGCTCGTTGAGCTAGCTAATATATTGCCCAGTTGGATTGATTCTGGTACTCAACAGTTGCAAACTTTTCAAGATTGGGCATTAAGTCAACAAGAACTTCCGATTAATTTAAGTGGTTTATTTACCCAAGTTCTTGAGCGATTATCTAACCAACTTCAGTCTTTCACTGGTAGAATTCTTGGTTTTGCTGTCGATACCATTGGTATTGTGCTGAACGTGCTGCTGGCGGTGGTGCTGACTATCTACCTAATATTGAACGGTGAACGTCTTTGGGACGGAGTTTTTCAGTGGTTTCCCCCTAACATTGGGTCAAGAATGCGGGAATTACTGCGAGAGGATTTCCACAATTACTTTATCGGTCAAGCAACATTAGGAGCCGTATTAGGAGTAACAATTACACTAGCATTTTTGGCGTTGCAAGTTCCCTTAGCTCTACTTTTTGGCATTGGTATTGGTTTATTTTCTCTCTTCCCCTTTGGTACAGGAGTAGGTATCGCTATAGTAAGTTTGTTGGTGGCACTGCAAAACTTTTGGTTAGGAGTTGAAGTCTTAGGCGTCGCTGTTGCAATCGACCAAGTTAATTCTAATTTTATAGCACCTAGACTTCTCGGCAATTTGACTGGATTAAATCCTGTGTGGGTAGTAATTTCTTTGCTGTTGGGAGCAAAGTTGGGAGGAGTGCTAGGTTTGTTAATTGCGATCCCTATTGCCAGTTTTATCAAGGATATAACAGATAGCTGGCGGGCTGGAGAGTTTAACAAGATAGATGATATCGTGTCAGAACCTATAAAGATCGCTAGTGAAACAGCAGGAACTTATAGTTGAAATTCAAGTTAAAAAATCGAGTTTAATTTGTGCGATCGCAATTTTAATATCCGCTTCTGGATCAGGATAACATTGTTGGTACAATCTAATGATATTGAATAGATTTTGACTGTATTCAATGGCGTGGGCAGTGTTGCCAGCAATAGAGTTAACGAAATTATTGATTTCCCGTACGATACCAGCGACGAGTTGTCCTTTGCTGGTAAAAAACTAATTTATATTAATTGTAATTATAAAAATATTCTTTTTTATTAACCGTTGGATAACCCAATCTTTACTTGCTGGAATAACAGAATGTGCTAAACACTTATTTTGTAATACTTCTTAAGCTTGCCATTATTTATCATGGAATCCAATCGCCCATTGCAGCTAAACCGCCGCCAGTTTTTGCTCCGTTCAACTATCACAGCAGGTGGAATTATAGCCACAAATCTTGTATCCAAATCACAAGTTTTTGCCCAAGCGCCTGCAATTATCACCTCTGAGAAAATGCGTCCTGCTATACCTTATGGTGTAGCTAGCGGAGATATCTCTAACGATAGCATTGTCATTTGGAGTCGTAGCGATCGCCCCGCCAAAATGATCGTAGAATACTCTACAAGCGAATCTTTTAAAAATGTGCAGCGAGTTGTGGGGCCCAATACTTTAAAAAATAGTGACTTTACAGCACGAATTTTTCTGAAGAATTTACCAGCAGACCAACAAATATTTTATCGGGTAATTTTCCAAGATTTAGATTATAAAGGCACTTACAGCGCTCCCGTCAAAGGCGCTTTCCGAACTCCCCCCAAATTTGGGCGAGATATATTCTTTGTGTGGGGTGGTGACACTGCCGGTCAGGGATGGGGAATTAATCCTGATTTTGGTGGGATGAAAATTTACGAAACTATGCGCCAACTTCATCCCGATTTTTTCATTCATTCTGGCGACAATATTTATGCTGATGGCCCCATTCAATCAGAAGTAACTCTAGACGACGGCACTGTTTGGAAAAACATCACCACACCAGAAAAATCAAAAGTAGCAGAAACTCTCACAGAATTTCGTGGTAACTATATCTACAATTTGCTGGATGAAAACATCAAGCGTTTCAACGCTGAAGTTCCCATATTGGCACAGTGGGACGACCACGAAACTACAAATAATTGGTATCCTGGAGAATTTCTTCTCAATGATGACCGCTACACAGTTAAAGATGTTAACTTACTAGCAAAAAGAGCAAGACAAGCGTTTTTAGAATATCTACCTATTGGTTGTACAACCGATAATCCAGACAAAGCGAGAATTTATCGCTCTTTCAACTATGGGCCATTATTAGACATTTTCATGCTGGATGAGCGCACTTATCGGGGACCAAACACACCTAATCGTCAGCCAGTACCAAGTAAAGAAACAGAAATGCTGGGCAGAACACAAATACAATGGCTGAAAAAGCAATTGCTCTCATCAAAAGCAACATGGAAAGTGATTGCTAGTGATATGCCATTGGGGCTGATAATTCGAGATGGTAGCACTGATTTTGAAGCTTGGGCTAATGGAGATGGCCCAGCTTTAGGAAGAGAACTAGAAATTGCCGATTTACTACGATTTATCAAAAACAAGAATATCCAGAATGTTGTTTGGTTAACTGCCGATGTACATTATGCAGCAGCCCATTATTACGACCCTGCTAAAGCAAAGTTTAAAGACTTTAAGCCTTTTTGGGAGTTTGTCGCTGGGCCTCTTAACTCTGGCACATTTGGGCCAAATCAATTGGAAAATACTTTTGGCCCACAATTAGTATTTCAAAGCCTTCCTTCAGGTACGAAAGCAAATCGTCCCCCAAGTGAAGGTTTGCAATTCTTTGGAGGAGTTAAAATTAATGCTCATACAAAGGTGATGACGGTAACACTGCGTAACTTAGCAGGGGAAATTGTTTACAGCCTAGATTTGCCGCCAGAAAAATAAATCGTCAAAAGCACAGTCAGATGTAGCCAGTTAGATAAAGTAATTATGCAATTTTTTACTTTGTCTGCTGGCTTTGTTGTTTTTTGGCTGAAGTGTCGAATAATAAAAAATCTTGTGCGATCGCCCTTTGCCTGTAAATCAGGTTATCATTAAATACTGTGGTAATTCTTCCCATAATTACTAGCAAATATGACCTTAATCAAATATAGATAATTAACTAAATAGGAAAATTGAATGGAAGGTAAAATATTTATCCGCACTCTGCGATTAGAAAACTTCCTTTCTTATGGAAGTGAGGGTGAAGAAATTGAACTACAACCTCTGAATGTATTAATTGGATCTAATGCTTCTGGGAAATCTAATTTTATTGAAGCAATTGGGATTTTAAGGGCAACACCTACAGACTTACCCGCCCCATTTCGGCAAGGGGGAGGCATTAGTGAATTTTTGTGGAAGGGTGGACAGGAAAATCCAGTAGCCAAAATAGAAGCTACTTTAAATTATCCTCAAAGATCCCAGAAGTTGCGCTATTATGTTAACTTGACTTCGATTGGTCAAAGACTAGAGCTAGTAGACGAAGCTGTAGAAAATGAACAAAGATATCAAGGTGAAAGCGATGTCTATTTTTACTATCGTTATCAAAGTGGTCGTCCAGTTTTAAATATCAACAAAATAGAGAATAATGGAGAACCATTAAGACGCTCTCTTCGCAGAGAAGATTTGATTCCAGATCAGTCAGTATTATCTCAACGAAAAGATCCAGACCTGTATCCTGAACTCTCTTATCTCAGCAGAGAATTTTCCCATATTGGTTTATATCGTCACTGGCAGATGGGACGATATTCAGAACCAAGAAATGCTCAAAAAACTGATTTGCCCGAACATCCTCTACTAGAAGATGGGAGTAATTTAGGTTTAATGTTAAACAATTTACAACACCAAATAGGTAATAGAAGAATTATTGAAAAACTGAAAAAATTTTATGAACCAGCCGAAGAACTGAGTGTAAGAATATATGGTGGTACAGTACAGATATTTATTCGTGAAGAAGGTCTTATTCAACCAATTCCTGCAAATCGTTTATCTGATGGTACACTCCGTTATTTATTTTTAATGGCTTTACTGCTTGACCCAACTCCACCACCACTGATTTGTCTGGAAGAACCAGAAATAGGGTTACATCCAGATATTCTATCTACAATTGCAGAAATGTTAATAGAAGCATCAGGGCGAACTCAAATCATAGTTACTACCCATTCTGATGCTTTAGTTTCTGCTTTAAGTGAATATCCTGAATCAGTTCTGGTGTGTGAACGTGATGAAAAAGGCTCTAACCTCCACCGCCTTGAACCTGATAAGCTAAAAAATTGGCTAGAAAATTATACTCTTGGCGACCTCTGGCGGATGGGTGAAATTGGGGGAAATCGATGGTAACAGAGGTGAGAATTTATATAGAGGGTGGTGGAGATGGAAAAAATACGAAAGCTTTAATTAGGCAAGGATTTAGCCAATTTTTCAAACCACTTGTAGAAATAGCTAAAAATAAAAAAATTAAATGGGATATTACTATATGCGGTTCTCGTAATAACGCTTTTCGTGATTTTAGGAATGCTTTAAAATATCATCCAGAAGCCTTTAATGTCTTGCTTGTTGATGCAGAAGCATCTGTTACCTTACAGTCTCCTTGGAAACATCTGAAGCTTAGGGATAATTGGGATGAACCACCAGATATTGATGATAGCCATTGCCATTTAATGGTACAAGCAATGGAAGCTTGGTTTATTAGTGATATAGCAACGCTGAAAACATTTTACGGACAGGGATTTAAAGAAAATGCTATGTCCAAGAATACTAATGTGGAGACTATCGACAAGGATAGTTTAGAACCAAGCTTAAAAGCTGCAACTCGTAGCACTACAAAGGGTGAGTACCACAAAATAAAACACGCCTCGAAGCTTCTAGAATTGCTGGACGTGGACAAAGTACGCCAAGCTTCGCCATACTGCGATCGCCTTTTTAGCACACTAACAGCAATAATGGGTGCATCAGCAAGCTAATATAACAAAGGGTAAAATATCCTTGAGCGATCGCCATTCAACTTTCACATCACGTTATCATCGGATATTGGGGAATTTCCGTGCGTAACTCGATAGCATCTATGACCGCCTCTCACTCTGAAACTCCATCTACCAAGCCTGATGCAAGTACTTTTATTGCTGACCATCAACAGGTGGATCGCAGTAAACTAAGTCAAATGTACTTGCATTATGTCGAGACGAAGGATAAATATCCTCACGCGGTATTGCTGTATCGGGTAGGAGATTTCTTTGAATGCTATTTCCAAGATGCTGTAAAACTAGCGCAAGAATTGGAATTAGTTCTCACTAGTAAACAAGCTGGGGAACAGGGACGAGTCGCAATGTCTGGTGTTCCGCACCACGCTTGGGAACGCTACGCAACGCTGTTGGTAGAAAAAGGCTATGCAGTCGTAATTTGCGACCAAGTAGAAGATGCTTCTGAAGCTGCTGGTAGATTGGTGCGACGCGAAGTAACGCGCATCCTGACTCCTGGCACTTTGCTGGAAGAAGGAATGCTCAAATCAAGTCGCAATAATTACTTAGCAGCAGTAGTAATTGCTGCAAATCATTGGGGTTTAGCTTATGCAGACATCTCTACAGGCGAATTTCTCACTACTCAAGGTAGTGATTTAGAACATCTGACACAGGAATTAATGCGTTTGCAACCATCCGAGGTGTTGGTTCCGACAAATGCGCCCGATTTAGGTAGTTTGCTGCGTCCGGGAGAAACTTCGCCTCATCTCCCCCAGTGTTTACCACCATCATTTTGCTATAGTTTGCGATCGCAAGTTCCCTTTTCCCAAGGCGAAGCTAGACCTAGATTATTGCAGAAATTTAAGGTGCGATCGCTCGAAGGACTCGGTTGTGATCATCTTCCCCTCGCCGTCCGTGCAGCTGGTGGTCTTCTGGAATACCTAGAAGATACCCAAAAAGAAAACCCTGTCACCCTTCAGAAACTCCGCACCTACACTGTCACCGACTATCTAATAGTTGACAATCAAACCCGCCGTAATCTGGAAATTACCCAAACCGTCCGGGATGGCACTTTTCACGGTTCTCTACTCTGGGCATTAGATAGAACTAATACAGCGATGGGTGGGCGTGCTTTGCGGCGGTGGTTGTTGCAACCCTTACTCGATATTAAAGGCATTCGGGCGCGGCAAGATACCATCCAAGAATTGATGGAAAATACGCCCCTACGTCAAGATTTGCGGCAGTTGTTACGCCAAATTTATGATTTGGAACGCCTCACAGGCAGGGCGGGTTCTGGTACAGCTAATGCTAGAGATTTAGTAGCTTTGGCAGATTCCCTCTCACGCTTACCAGAATTATCTCGCTTGGTAACTGAAGCGCGTTCTCCATTTCTCAAAGCTTTACAGAAAGTTCCTACTGTGTTGGAAGAATTAGCACACAAGTTACACGCGCATCTTGTGGAGTCGCCACCCATACTAATTAAAGAAGGCGGATTGATTCGCCCTAGCGTAAATCCCCTGTTAGATGAGAGAAAGGCAACTGTAGAAGCAGACCAGCAATGGATTGCCAATTTGGAAGTTGATGAGAGGGCTAAGACGGGAATTCCGACTTTGAAGGTAGGATTTAACAAAACCTTTGGTTATTATATCAGTATTTCCCGCAGCAAAGCTGACCAAGTACCGGCTAATTACATCCGCAAGCAAACTCTGACCAATGAGGAACGTTACATCACCCCGGATTTGAAGGAACGGGAAGCGCGGATTCTCACAGCGCGGGATGATTTAAATCAGTTGGAATATGAGATTTTTACGGCGTTGCGCGAAGAGGTAGCACAAGAGGCGGAAGTAATTCGCAATCTGTCTCGTGCAGTAGCGGCGGCGGATGTGTTGTGTGGTTTGGCTGAGTTAGCGGTGCATCAAGGTTACTGTCGTCCAGAAATGTTGTCAGGAAGAGAGATAAACATTGTTGATGGGCGTCATCCGGTGGTAGAACAGTCTTTACCTGCGGGTTTCTTTGTGCCGAATTCGACGCAATTAGGTGAAGAGTCATTAGTCATTAGTCATTTGTCATTAGCAGATGACCAAGAACAAATAACAAATGACCAAGGACAAAGGACAAATGACAATCCCGATTTGATTATCCTCACCGGGCCAAATGCGAGTGGTAAAAGTTGTTATTTGCGTCAAGTGGGATTGATTCAGTTAATGGCGCAGATTGGTAGTTTTGTACCAGCTAGGTTTGCTAGATTGGGAATATGCGATCGCATTTTCACCCGTGTAGGTGCAGTGGATGATCTCGCAACTGGTCAATCTACGTTCATGGTAGAGATGAATGAAACGGCAAATATTCTCAACCATGCTACATCTAGGTCGCTGGTGTTGTTAGATGAAATTGGTCGGGGAACGGCAACTTTTGATGGTCTTTCCATAGCTTGGGCAGTGGCAGAATATATAGCAGTGGATATTCGGGCACGAACGATTTTTGCTACTCACTACCATGAGTTGAATGAACTCGCTAGCATTCTACCGAATGTGGCTAACTATCAAGTAACAGTGAAAGAATTACCAGACCAAATTATCTTTTTGCACCAAGTCCAACCGGGAGGCGCTGATAAGTCTTACGGAATTGAGGCGGGAAGATTGGCGGGTTTACCAGCCGTAGTTATTCAACGAGCAAAACAAGTGATGGGGCAAATTGAAAAGCATAGTAAGATTGCGATGGGGCTGCAAAATCTGGATTGATATATTAATGATGCGGTTGTTTCTTGATTTTACTATGACAGAAGCGCTCAAAAATAACACACTGCAACTTTATACAACTGAAATGTCTGAGGCTGCCGGCGAATTAATTGCAGGTGTGGAATTAGACGATGAGTTATTAGACATCTCCGAAAATTAATTGCATGACCCCTCTCCAAACCTCTCCCCGAAGCGGAGAGAGGCTTTGATTCTTGCTCCCCAACGCTAGTAGGGAAGGGGTTGGGGGTTAGGTTTGAGATAAAGTTGCACACGGCGTAAGAGTAGGAAATTTGCCAAGTAGTTGAAATCTTGTCAACCTTTATGCTTAAAATTGCACAAGAGGTTTATTTAGCATCTACTAAAAGCTAAAGTCAACCCTTTGCAGGACTCCGATAAGCAATGCTGACTGAAATTTTGCCTTTCCGCTTTGAGTTAAACACGATCGCGATCGCAGGAGCGAGTTTGTGGTCATTGGCCCTATATCTAGGTTTTTCCCCAGTCAATGAATGGGTAATCGAGCAACTCAACCGCTGGTTTAACTTTGCCGAGCGATCGCTTTATACCAGCCAGACAGAATTTGAAAAGACTCGGAAAGCCAGAGAATCCCAAAACGCTTTTTACGCCTCACTGTTTAGTATCGCGCCTTTTTTGGTAGTTGGTGCTTTATGTAACTGGGGTCTGGAAATTAGTTTAGGTGAAAGTTGGGGAATTAGTACAGGTATATTAGCTTGTATGGGCGCTGGCATTTATGAACTTGGCCGCAGGGATGGAGAATCTTCGGATTAAGTAGAGAGCGGAAAAGGAAAGACTTACTGCAATTTATCCTCCCCTGCTCCCCCTACTCCCCCTACTCTCCCTGCTCCCCCTACTTCCCAATTTCCTCACCAACAATCTGTGCTATTTTCTGGGCTGCACCACTTTCTCCACGAATATTACGGAGTTGAGCGCGGATATCAGCCAATTTTTCTGGATGGGTTAAAAAGTCTACAACCATTTCTCCAATTTCTTGCGGTTGAAGTTTACCCATAAGTTCTGGCACTATCTCTTCCTGTGCCCAGATATTTGGCCATGCTAATAAACCTTTATGTTTCACGAATCTTAGGAATAACCAATTAATCACGTTGGTAAAGGGCGTGCCTAGCACTGGGAGATTTGACAACAAACCAGGTAAACCATCCCAAGCACGCATGGCATCAAGTTGCTGGGTTGGCAGCAAAACAATCATTGGCACTCCCAAAGCACCAAGTTCGGCAGTGTTTGCCCCCACCGTAGTTAAGCAGATGCAGCATTGGGATAATAAATGATATGCAGGGTTTTCTTGCCACAGTTCCACAGTTAAGCCCGTTGTTGTTTTGAGCAATGCCTTGCTGTTATCATCCTTTGGCACAATTAAAGAAGCACCACCAAAGCCAAATGTTTCAGCAATAGGGTTCTTTTGGGGATCGGCAAAACTAGCTAAAGTTTGTAAATCTAATGTTGGGGCTACAGGAATCACAAACTTGGTTTGGGGTCTTTTTTTATGAACGTATTCGGCAATGCCTAGACTTAATGGCACTCCTTGAGCTAATTTTGCGGCTTTTGAACCAGGGAGTAAACCAATGATTGGGGAGTGGGGAGTAGGGAGTAGGCTTGTTGTGAGCGTAGCCGAACGGGAGTAGGCAGTGCTGACTTGTTCTTGTGCTTCTAGCATCAAATCACCGACAACGGTGAATTTGTGAGCATATTTCTGGGAGATACCAGCAGCAACTTCAGGTTTCATCACGCCAAAGCGGTCAATCCACTTATGCCAACGGGCTGACCATTCGGCGTAAACTACTGTGCGATATCCGAGCTTTTTGCCTATGACTACGGGGAAAATTTGATCGCCACCGAGGAAAACAACTACACCGTGACTTCTCCAATCCCAATTATCAAATGTTTTACCCCAAAGCAAAAATGGCCAAAAATGCTCTGCTCCCTGTACTCTATCTACTTCTGGGTAAGAAAGAGCGATCGCAGCTTCTTTACCACTGGCATTTGAGCAAGGTGATAATACCACAGAAATTCTCACTACAGAAGGGTCATTCCCTAGTTCTTGCCGCAACGCTTTCACTACTGGACGCACCCAGGTTGTTACCTCTCCAGGGCCATTTGATAGGATGAGAATATCTACTTGAGTCATTAGTTAATCATAATATTCGGCAAGTTGGCGTAAGCGTTCGCGTAGCGTCTCGTAGAGAAGCTCGTCGTAGACATCGCTCTTGTTGATCCCATTCCCAAGAAAACATCTATAAACGCGATAGGATCAATACTCATAGATTAATATTTAATCATATTTATAATGTCTTATAGTGACTTCTCGCTCTCAAAAGTCAAACGCGACTTTAACTTAACTACGGTTGAAAATGGACGGTTTTTACCTGAAACGCACTCCATAGAACCTAGTTTTTACCTCAAAGAAGCATTAAGCGAAGGACTACCAATAGCAACAGCAACAGGCTCAGAAAAAGCTCGCTCAGAGTTAATTATTAGTCCAATTCTTGTAGAAGTTCGGAAAATTCTTGAACGCAAAGTCAGCTTTTTTTCGGGTGAAGATTTTACCGTCGCACCAGAATTAGGCTTAAGTGGAGTATGTGATTTTTTAATTAGCCGCTCACCTGAGCAAATATTTATTGAAGCTCCTGCGATCGTGATTATTGAAGCGAAAAAAGGTGATTTAAAACCCGGTTTAGGGCAATGTGCAGCAGAAATGATTGCCGCCCAAAAATTTAATGAAATCAATAATATACCGATTAAGACAATTTATGGTAGCGTCAGCAGTGGTACGGCTTGGCGATTTTTGAAATTAGAAGGGCAAATATTGAGTATTGATTTGAATGATTATACCGTTCCGCCAGTGAAAATACTTTTGGGAATCTTGGTTTGGATGGTGCGGGAAGGTTAGATATTTTGATCTTTGTGTCTTATGTGTCTGTGCTTAAATCATATAAGGCTAAAACCATTATTGAGTGGATAGTGTAGAGACGCGAAACTTTGCGTCTCTACAGGTCTATCTATGGTTATCCAAAAAATGCTTAACCGAATTGTATTTGTTGATAATTTCTCAATTTAACCTGAAAGAAACCCTGCCTATTTAATAATTGGTATAAATGGCAACTATATACATGATTGGAGCCTGCCTATGCTAACTAAAAAATATTTAGTCAGCATAGGCAAGTTTCGTTAAATAGATTTAAATCGCTAAATAGCTATTTAACTATTAAAAATAAGTATTACAGAAAATTTACATATATGTGAGCGGATACTTTTAAACATAGTCAACAATTACAAAGAAATATTTCGTTTTTTATATCGATTTGTGTCAGTTACACGATAAAATGCCCACTGGGCAAGCGTTTTCTGATAAAAAACACATATTGCCTAAAGATCACAAAGTTACCTGTGGCTGATGATGCCGCTAGGAACTTCTAGTAGAGAACACGCATCAAAGGAGCCGAAGAAGCATGTTCACACACGTCAAGTCCACCATTAGACACATTGCGCCTGATAACTTACGCGGACGTAATTTAATCAAGGTGGTCTATGTCGTGCTTGAGTCCCAGTACCAGAGTGCTTTGTCGCAAGCAGTTCGCACGATTAACGCGAACAATCCCAACTTGGCGATTGAAATCAGCGGGTACTTGATTGAGGAACTCCGCGACCCAGAGAACTACGAAGAGTTCAAACGAGAAATTGAGAGTGCGAATATCTTCATCGCTTCCCTCATTTTCATCGAAGACTTAGCACAGAAAGTAGTAGCAGCAGTAGAACCACACCGCGATCATCTGGACGTTTCTGTTGTATTTCCCTCCATGCCAGAAGTAATGCGCCTGAATAAAATGGGCAGCTTTTCCTTGGCACAGTTGGGTCAGTCAAAGAGTGTAATCGCCCAATTCATGCGGAAACGCAAAGAAAAATCCGGTGCGGGATTCCAAGATGGGATGCTGAAGCTTTTGCGAACCTTGCCGCAAGTGCTAAAGTTCCTACCAATGGATAAGGCACAGGACGCCCGAAATTTCATGCTCAGTTTTCAGTATTGGCTAGGTGGTTCACCAGAAAACCTGGAGAACTTCTTGCTGATGCTAGCTGATAAATACGTATTTAAAGGTTTAGAGAAACAAAATTTTGCACCTTCTACATATGAACAGCCGGTGGTTTATCCCGATTTAGGGATTTGGCATCCTTTGGCTCCGAGTATGTTTGAAGATGTGAGAGAGTACCTTAATTGGTACACAGCTCGTAAGGATATTTCTAGTGATCTAAAAGATCCCCTAGCTCCTTGTGTCGGGTTAGTGTTGCAACGTACTCACCTAGTTACAGGGGATGATGCCCATTATGTAGCAATGGTGCAGGAGTTAGAAGCACTAGGCGCACGGGTACTACCTGTGTTTGCTGGTGGTTTGGATTTCTCCAAGCCTGTTGAAGCCTACTTCTATGAACCAAATACCAACACACAGTTGGTAGATGCAGTGATATCGCTGACTGGTTTTGCTTTAGTGGGTGGCCCAGCCAGACAAGATCATCCCAAGGCAATTGAGGCACTCAAACGCTTAAATCGTCCTTACATGGTGGCGTTACCTTTAGTTTTCCAAACCACAGAAGAGTGGATGGACAGTGATTTAGGTTTACATCCAATTCAAGTAGCTTTGCAAATTGCAATTCCTGAATTGGATGGAGCAATTGAGCCGATAATTTTATCGGGTAGAGATGGAACTACAGGGAAAGCGATCGCACTGCGCGATCGCGTTGAAGCTGTAGCCGAACGCGCCTTAAAATGGGCGAACCTCCGCCGCAAACCGAAGCTAGATAAAAAAGTCGCCATCACCGTTTTCAGCTTCCCGCCAGATAAAGGCAACGTCGGAACCGCAGCGTACTTGGATGTATTCGGCTCCATCTACGAAGTGATGAAAGCCCTCAAAAATAACGGCTACGACTTACCAGAATTGCCAGAATCCGCCGAAGCGTTGATGCAAGAAGTCATCCATGACGCTCAAGCGCAGTACAACAGCCCAGAACTGAACGTTGCTTACAAAATGTCGGTTCCTGAGTATGAGGCACTTACCCCTTACTCTCAACGCCTAGAGGAAAACTGGGGGCCACCTCCCGGACATCTCAACAGCGACGGGCAAAACCTGCTGATTTATGGTAAGCAATTTGGTAACGTCTTCATCGGTGTACAACCTACATTTGGTTACGAAGGCGACCCGATGCGGTTGTTGTTCTCCCGTTCAGCTAGTCCTCACCACGGCTTTGCTGCCTACTACACTTACCTAGAGCAAGTTTGGAAAGCTGATGCTGTACTGCATTTTGGTACACACGGTTCCTTGGAATTCATGCCAGGTAAACAGATGGGGATGTCTGGTGATTGTTATCCAGATAACTTGATTGGCTCAATTCCCAACCTGTATTACTACGCAGCGAATAATCCGAGTGAAGCGACAATTGCCAAACGCCGCAGTTATGCCGAAACAATTTCTTACTTGACACCGCCGGCAGAAAATGCTGGTCTGTATAAAGGTTTGAAGGAACTCAGCGAATTAATTGCTTCCTACCAAACCTTGAAAGATAGTGGACGCGGTGTTTCCATTGTCAACAGCATCATGGATAAATGCCGGATCGTGAATCTGGATAAGGATATTCACCTGCCAGAAACCGATGCCAGAGACATGAGTGCCGATGAGCGGGATAATATTGTTGGCAACGTCTACCGCAAGTTGATGGAAATCGAGTCTCGGTTGTTGCCTTGTGGTTTGCACGTTATTGGTAAACCGCCAAGTGCAGAAGAAGCGATCGCAACTCTCGTCAACATTGCTAGTCTAGATCGTCAAGAAGAAGGAATTCAAGGCTTGCCGGGAATTATCGCCAATAGCATTGGACGTAGCATTGACGATATTTACCAAAATAATGACAGAGGCATTTTAGAAGATGTCCAGTTATTGCAAGATATAACTTTGGCAACCCGTGCAGCAGTTACTGCCCTTGTACAAGAGCAAATCGACGCGGAAGGACGAGTTTCTTTAGTTTCCCGGTTGAATTTCTTCAACATGGGCAAAAAAGAACCTTGGGTAGAATCATTGCATAAAGCAGGTTATCCCAAAGTCGATAACGCCGCCCTAAAACCCCTATTTGAGTATTTGGAATTCTGCCTAGAGCAAGTTTGTGCCGATAACGAACTCGGAGCATTACTCAGAGGCTTGGAAGGTGAATACATCCTACCTGGCCCTGGTGGCGATCCCATCCGCAACCCGGATGTATTACCCACGGGTAAGAATATCCATGCTTTAGATCCGCAATCCATCCCAACAACAGCAGCAGTACAATCAGCCAAAATCGTTGTAGACAGGCTTTTGGTACGTAACAAGGTAGAAAATGAAGGTAAATGGCCAGAAACCATCGCCTGCGTCCTTTGGGGAACCGATAACATCAAAACTTACGGTGAATCCTTAGCGCAAATTATGTGGATGGTGGGTGTGCGCCCAGTTCCCGATGCCTTGGGACGGGTGAACAAGTTGGAATTGATATCTTTAGAAGAGTTGGGACGACCCAGAATTGATGTGGTAATCAACTGTTCTGGTGTATTCCGTGACTTGTTCATCAACCAAATGAACCTGCTAGACCAAGGCGTGAAGATGGCAGCTGAGGCGGATGAACCCTTAGAAATGAACTTTGTTCGCAAACACGCTTTGCAGCAAGCTGAAGAAATGGGGATTAATCTGCGTCAAGCAGCGACGCGCGTTTTCTCCAACGCTTCTGGTTCCTACTCGTCAAATATCAACTTGGCAGTAGAAAACAGCACTTGGGATAGCGAAGCCGAGTTGCAGGAAATGTATCTCAACCGGAAATCTTTCTCCTTCAATTCCGATAACCCCGGAATCATGGACGAATCCCGGCAGATTTTTGAAAGTACATTGAAAACTGCTGATGCAACTTTCCAAAATTTGGATTCTTCCGAGATTAGCTTAACGGACGTTTCCCACTACTTTGATTCAGATCCTACTAAGCTGGTGGCAAGTCTGCGCGGTGATGGTAAAAAACCAGCATCTTATATTGCAGATACAACCACAGCTAACGCCCAAGTGCGGACATTATCAGAAACCGTGCGCTTAGATGCGCGTACCAAATTATTAAATCCCAAATGGTACGAGGGGATGCTGTCTCACGGTTACGAAGGTGTGCGCGAATTATCCAAGCGGTTGGTGAATACAACAGGTTGGAGTGCGACAGCCGGCGCTGTGGATAACTGGATTTATGAGGATACTAATGAAACCTTCATCAAAGATGAAGAAATGCAGAAACGTTTGCTGAACCTTAATCCCCATTCTTTCCGCAAGATTGTATCAACTTTGTTGGAAGTGAATGGACGCGGTTATTGGGAGACTAGCGAAGATAATTTAGATCGTCTGCGCGAGTTGTACCAGGAGGTTGAAGACCGGATTGAAGGGATAGAATAGTACAGATTAGGCAGGCTTATACCTGCCTTTAGTCTTTTCTAGATATTTACTCCCAAATATTGGAATTTTAAATATCAGAGTATAGAATAGTACTTCCAGGGCGGGCATCTTGCCTGCCTTTAGCTTTTTATAGGTATTTACTACCAAATATTGGAGTTTTAAATATGAACAACGTTTTAAAAGAAGAGTTATCAAAGCAAGAATCAAGTCAAATACGTTCTAATATTGAGCGTATTATTTCAAGTTACAGACATATTTGGGATATTTATACAGAGCTATTACAAAATAGTGCAGATGCAATTATTGAGCAGTTTGGTGAGGAAAATATTAGTGAAGGTAAAATTGCACTGGAAATAAGTCCTGATGTGGGTAGGATTGCCAACCAAGCTACATTGGGAGCTATCACAAGAAATGAACCGACCACAGCTAAAATAGTGGTGATAAATTGCAGAATTTCCGCAGCCCCAGAATCAAGAAACCGTTCTAATTGATTGATGTCATCGTTTAAAATTGACAAAAGTGTGCCTGTAGAAGGTTCTTCAAAGTAGCTCAGTTCTAGTTCCTGTAAATGACTATAGGCATCAAGACGCAGCTCGTGCTGGATGGTTTGGGCTAGGTTGCGCCATAGGCGATCGTAAATAAATTCAGATAGTGATTCTAAAGTCCAAATTAATAATGTTAATAATGATAGAACTCCCAATTGTCCAATGATGTTAGTATATGTAGGGTGTGTTAAGGCTTCCGTAACGCACCAAAATCTTCGGATGGTGCGTTAGCCTACGGCATAACACACCCTACTGAAATATTTTCAGAAATCAAATATGATTCCTATAGTCCTCTATACTGTCATTACCTCAGAAACTATGACTATTCACTGTCACCGTTGCTATTAGCACTTATTAAGCATGAGCGTGAAGGTTGGAGGATAATCATATTTCATAATTTCACACTTTATTTGTCTTAATTTGATATGAGATAAATTAAGGCTAAAATTAGGACTGCGCTACCAAAGAAATGTCTTAAACTACCTCTTGTTGTTTTTGAGTGAGATACATGGCAATTCCTTTCTCGTAATAAGCTGCTTCATTAATAAAAATAGGATAAACAGTAGACGCTCCCTCGTAGAAAATATCTTGTCCTGTAAAAGTCAGAAACATTGGATCACCTGGATTCAGAGGCTCATAATCTCTAAACTGAAGCTGGGGATGAATCATAGCTTGAATCTCTTGGTGATTGCTTCTAGGATAATCAATTGTCTCAATATATTGATAGAATGTAAGAATGCTTTTGGTCTGTGGAATATTACCTTGGTTGCAACCTTCAAAATAGTCTAGTATTGCATAAATAAGCTGCTCTGTCTGCTGAAATAATTCAGCGTTTAAAATATTCTGAGCTACAGCACCAACTTCTATAACAAAACCCAATTCGCACAAAGAACGGAGAAAACCACCTTCTCTAGATTGTTGATTAACAAAAATCTTTACCATCGGATTGATAGAACTTAAATAAGCGCCTAACCGAAGTAAGAAAGGATGCATATCACAAAAAATCAGACTTAACCCCATGTTTGCAGTTGTGCTATGCAAATCAACAATTACGTCCACAAAAGGCTGATTTTGCGGTTGTAGTATCTGTTGGATTGCTTTTGCCCGCGTATCTTCATAACTTAAAAGTTGGGGATTTTGTAAGCTTTGATTGGTGAAGCAACGATTTAAATCTTTGTCAATGTATCGTTTGCCTTCTTCAATAGCTTTGAGATTGCCAAGTAATGCCAGAGTTTCAAAACTTACTCTGTTGATTAAATTAGGATACTGCTGAAACTTTTTGACTAGATGTACTCCTGTTAACTCATTACCGTGATTTCCTCCAACGATCGCAACTCGTTCAATCTGACTCATAACAACCTCACTGGCTCCCCTACGGTTATTGAGAATGGTGGAAGATACAAGATAGAAGTATAACTGCTGCTGACTAAATCTGTAAAAGACTAACGCAATCGCTCCAAGTTCAAGCCAAAATGTGATAACTGTTAAGCTGTTGGTTTTAGCACAAAAGGGGAGGAAATTTATGGAGTATAATTTTCAAGCATTCGCTGAACTTTACAAAAACGCTCTCCTCAACGACGTACTTCCATTTTGGGAAAAATATTCTCTCGATTGGCAGCAAGGCGGCTATTTCACCTGCCTCGATCGCGAGGGTAAAATTTATGATACAGACAAATTAATCTGGCTGCAAAACCGCCAGGTGTGGACTTTTTCTATGCTTTACAACCAGCTAGAAAAACGCGAAAACTGGTTAAAAGTTGCTAGCAACGGCGCTAATTTTCTCGCCCAACATGGCAGAGATAGCGATGGTAACTGGTACTTTGCCCTCACTCGTGAAGGAAAACCACTAGTTCAGCCTTACAATATCTTTTCTGATTGCTTTGCAGCAATGGCATTTAGTAAATATGCACTCGCTGGCGGCAAAGAATGGGCAAAGGATGTGGCGATGCAGGCTTATAATAACGTATTACGCCGCAAGGACAACCCCAAGGGCAAATATAATAAAACCTATCCCGGCACACGCCCGATGAAATCGTTGGCTGTACCAATGATTTTAGCCAACCTGACTCTAGAAATGGAATGGTTGCTGCCAAAGGAAACACTAGAGAATGTCCTAGCTGAGACAGTCCGCGAAGTGATGAGCGATTTTCTCGACCAAGAACGGGGACTAATGTACGAAAACGTTGCCCCTGATGGTTCCCACATTGATTCTTTTGAGGGACGCTTAATTAACCCAGGTCACGGTATCGAAGCTATGTGGTTCATCATGGACATCGCCCGTCGCCAAAACGACACCAAAACTATCAACCAAGCTGTTGATGTGGTGCTAAATATCTTAGATTTTGCTTGGGATAACGAGTACGGCGGATTGTATTACTTTATGGATGCAGATGGTCATCCTCCACAACAATTGGAATGGGACCAAAAGCTGTGGTGGGTTCACTTAGAATCTTTGGTTGCATTAGCGATGGGCTATCGCTTGACGGGGCGTGAGATGTGTTGGGAATGGTATCAAAAAATGCACGATTACACCTGGTCACACTTTGCTGATGCAGAATACGGTGAATGGTTTGGCTATCTCAATCGCCGTGGAGAAGTATTGTTGAACCTCAAAGGCGGCAAATGGAAAGGATGTTTTCACGTACCGCGTGCATTCTACCTTTGTTGGCAGCAATTTGAGGCATTGTAACCTGCGGTGGTCACTGAGCCTGTTGAAGTGCGGTAAACAACGCAGTCAGTTTAATCTTTGCTAGTGTACAAATAGTATTGGAAAGATGTCTCATGAATGTTGTGACACCTAAGCGATTTACGATCGCAGAATACCATCAATTGATTGAACGATTTCTTTATCGAATCAATCAGTGGCGATTCCTGGATTTGAAGATGCATTATTAGACTTGAGTCGTTTGTTTCCAGAGAGTGCAGTCGCCCCTGTAGTTGAATACGATTGAAGCTTGTAGAGACGGCGATTTATCGCGTCTCAAAAAGCTCATGAACTCAGCGATTGGCTGGGCTTACCAATTACTAAAGAGTTAATCATAAACTAAATTCCGCTGCGCCATCCTCATCCATATCTGCATCCTTACCCACAGCAGTAGGTTTAAATTTAGAGCCATGAATTAATTCACCAAACGCAATTCCTGAGTTTTGGTGAAGAATATTTAGCACACTCATAAAATCTCGCACAATTTCCCCTGGTGTCAGTAATGCTTCTGCACCCAAGCGATTAATAATTTCTTGTACAAACTCCTTCAACTCACGATTCGTCAAAGTCTGTTCATACCCAAAATTGAGTGCATGAATCTCAGCTAAACGTTGCAGAAGCGTCAATATTGCTGCTTCACTCAACGGATTTAGCCGAATCACTGGGCCCAAATGTTCCTGAACATTAGCTTGTGCAGCAAAACGGCTTTCTTTTGTGCGTCTTTGCCAAGCTTGGTCTGCAAAAAGTCCCCGCTTAGGGTCTTCTAAAAACTTAGTTGTTCCACCAACAACAATACCAAGATGTTCTGCTTTACATTGCATGGTATCGTTAAACATTGCGAGTAGTCGATTATAGTTCTTTTCCCGCGTGACTGTAGTAGATATTTGATATATGTGTACAGCTTCATCAACTAAAATTAACAGTCCTTTATAGCCAATCTCAGCGACAAATTTAGCAAACAGTTTTATATAGTCATACCAACTATCATCATCAATAATCACGCGCACCCCTAAAGCTGCTTTTGCCTCAACTTTAGTAGTAAATTCTCCCCGCAACCAGCGCATTGCCGCATTTTTTAAATTATCATCATCCATGCGGTAGCCGCGCCAATAAGCAATAATCACGCTACCAAAATCAAAACCGTGAACTAAGTCTTCAATATACTGAACTACTTCTCTAATTTTCGATTCAACTTTGTCATCAAAACCATCGTCATTCGGACGCATTTCAGTTTCTTTAACCACTTCTTGTTGAATTTTATTAATCCATCCTTCTAAAATAGAGACTAAAGCACCACCATCAGGACGAGTTTTTGTAGCTAGGTGGCTCATTAATTCTCGATAAGTGGCTACACCTTCATTGTTGCTTCCAGCTAATCGCCGTTCAGGGGATAAATCAGCATCAGCTACTACAAAACCTTGCTCCATAGCGCGGTTGCGAATTAGTTGCAGTAAAAAACTTTTACCGGAACCGTAGTTACCAATTATAAAGCGAAATGCTGCTACACCTTCTGCAATATCATCAAGATTTTGTAATAGGCTTTTTAGTTCTTTTTCTCGCCCTACTGCTATATATTCAACTCCCACTCTTGGCACTACCCCTGCACCAAGAGAATTGATTAAAGCAGTGGAGATTTTTTTCGAGATTTTGAGCTTTGCCATGTATTAAACTTTACTTTATTCTAAACGCAGAAGCACGCAGTAAATAGATAAGGTACATATAGGATTACTATTTGATTTTTGAACAAAGTTAAGTATTGTAGGGTGCGTTAG
>NZ_JAYGHD010000047.1:14840-25890 GCF_034932245.1 Nostoc sp. UHCC 0251 | reverse complement strand
AATGCCCAATGCCCAATGCCCAATGACTAATGACTAATGACTAATGACTAATGACTAATGACTGACCCTAATAGAGTTTTGCGGCGTCTACCCATTGTCGTGGGTGGGCTAGGCGCTGTACTTTTGCTGATTAACCGTTTATTGACACCGGAATTAACCCAGTCTCAATCGCGTGGTGATGTGCTGGGTGTGATTTTGAGTGCGGTGCTAATTTTGACGGGTTTAATTTGGCAGCAAGTTCAACCGCGATCGCCTGATACTGTTGAACTAATTGGAGAAGAAGGTTTTGTACTAGCAGCAGACTTACCTGAAGCTGTGAAAACAGAGCTAGCCTGGGCATCTCATTTATTGTTGACCAATACAGTAACGCGATCGCTTGTGGTTTTTTATCAAGGTAAAGTTTTGTTGCGTCGCGGAATTTTGGGTAATAAATCTGAGGTTGTACCAGGAGTAATCTTAAAACAGGTACTTGAAAAACAAAAGCCAATTTATCTAGTTGCGCTAAAAATATATCCAGGTAGGCTTGAATTTGATTATTTACCAGAAAATACTCAAGGGGTAATTTGTCAACCTATTGGTAAACAAGGCGCTCTAATTTTGGGCGCGAATGCTCCTCGCAGTTACACCAAACAAGATGAAAACTGGATTGCGGGAATTGCTGATAAATTAGCCGTTACTCTTAGTTCTTAGGTGATTCGCTAGTTTAGAATTTAATTTAAAATCAGCAATCCAAAATTCAAAATTTAAAATCTCAAATTCAATCACCAAGAAGTCAAAAAATTCCACCCTTCTTTTTCTTCCGGTGTATTTCCTTCTTCTTCCGCTTCTTCTGGTGTTTTTAAATTTTTCTGTTGAATTACATTCTCATATTCTCCTGAATCAACCCATTTCAATAACTCGCTAGCCCGCATAACTATCCAGGCAAGTCCAGGTTCTGTATAGCTTAATAACTTGGTGACTTTATCAACACTGTCAAAGTTATTGGATGCAAACTCACGGGCTTGGACAAGGAAATCTTCGATTACAGCAGTAGTCAAATACTCATCTGGTAAACCCGCGAGTTTCATCAGTGTAGTGGTTGCTACATCTATATCCTGACAAGCAAGCATTGCAGCCCGATCGGCAGTGAACCTAGCCATCATCCGCCAATTATACAAACCTAGTTCCATTCCACCAGCTACCAAGCCACCAACCCCCAGTGTGGTACTGTTCAACAAATTTTTCAAACTTGGCATAACAATTGCCATTTGGTGATAAACCATGTGCTGACTCTTGATTCGAGCGATTTCGTGTCCAAAAACGTAAAGCAACTCATCTGCGCCAAGCCACTCCATTGCATCTAAATTTATACCTACAAGGGGTTTTTCTACGCCAACAATGTAGGTTTCAATGTGACCTGTACCTCGAAACAGATACAGTTCAGGAAGTGGAGCAACATCAAGAATTTGACAGGTTTCTACAAATGCTTCATGCAATTGGGGAAAATTACGAGATGAAATTCTAATTTCACTACCAAGGCTTTGCAGTCTGAGTAAGCGATCGATGCCGTATTCGTTAATTTTTTTGAGTAACAGAGAGACACCGGGCATATTTTGCAAAGAAGCCAAGGCTTTGCGATCAAATGGGTGTTCGTAGGCTGCTGAACTTAGTCCAGTTAAAATTTTTCTCGTCATGGGTTTTGAGCTTTATCTGGGAGTGATTGAACCAGTAAATCATATTTAGTTCAGGTTTAAATTTAGGTATTTTTCACCATCTTGCCCAGATACAATATGCAAGGGGGGCGCACAGCTAGCTGCACGCCCCTACTAATGACTAACTGACTCAGAAATTTAGAAATTTACAATTCTATCTATGCAAATTATTTATTGGCTATTACTTGCTGTAATGCTTGTGGGTATCATTGGTGCTGTAGTTCCTGCGATTCCTGGTAGCAGCTTAATTTTAATTGCAATTATCGTTTGGGGAATCGTTAGTAGTTCCTTTGCTGCTATCAAGATTCCCCTAATTGTGACAATTTTCGTTTTAATTCTCAGTGTGGGAGTGGATTTTTTAGCTAGCTATGTAGGAGCAAAACAAGCTGGAGCTAGCAAGTGGGGGCAAATTGGCGCAATTGTTGGTTTGGTGGTGGGATTTTTGGGACTATTGCCAACCTTGCCTTTTGGGGGCCCACTGTTAGGAATTTTACTAGGCCCGCTTTTGGGAGCAATTATTGGTGAGTATCTTTACCGTCGTGAATTCAGGTTAGCAGTTAAGGCGGGTATAGGAATTGTAGTCGGCTCTTTGGTTGGAAATTTGATTCAAGGGTTGTTAGCGATCGCAGCAGTTGTAGTTTTTGTTGTAACAACTTGGCCACAAGTATTTAGCTCTTAGCATTTAAAGATTAACTATTTCTTAATATTTGTTGATTTATCATCATCAAGGATTAACGTTAATCCGCCCACGACACACTAGCTTACCTGGGATCAATGTTAGTTCTTGGATATCGACATCTGAGCCAAGATCCAGATTGTACTCACGATTGTCTTCTAATATATTCCCCTGGTCGGGCTTGATTTTTATATCTGCCAGTTGCAACTCATGCCCACTGAGTAACTGTGATCTGAGACAAATCTCCAGAGGAGATGTTTCACTATTGGTTACTCTCATACCTCGCAGTATAATTTGGTTGTTATCAAGGATAATTTCTTGCCAATTAATTGGTTGTGGCTTTGGGCAATGCGTTGGTAAAACCTTAACCAGTAGATCGCTCAAAGCAGTCGATAATAAGTCAGATGAGAGAGAAGCATTAAGATCCTTCTCATCTATGATCAAATCGCCAACCACTGGTACTGTTTCTAACAGCCGTAGGGGCTTTCCCTTGAGTACGGAGCCGATGTTTATCCGAATATTTTCTGCCGTTAATTTAATTTGTGTAATCAGGAGACCTTGATAAACTGCATGAGTAGCAAAAATAGATACCGAAGGGATACGTCCAGAGATAATTTGGCGATCGCTCGCTTTAATCTCCACTTCTAATTCAGATATTTGGCTCACTTGCGCTCTCAGCCAGAGCTTGAGGGCTGTTGTAAGTACCTGCGTAATTATGCGGATTTTATTTGCATTTGTTGTTTGGGGATTTTGCTCTGGCATCTAACCAATCTGTGTATGAGTATTTATTCAACAACCGAAGAGAAATTAAACAAGTCTTAAATGTAACATTTATGCCTACTCGCTACAAAATGCAAATATCATTTAATTGTTAACAGGAAATAAGCAATTCCACATGGAGGCACGGTTACAAAAAATTCTCGCTCAATGGGGTATTGCCTCACGTCGTGAAGCCGAAGAAATGATTAGGCACTCACGGGTGCGGGTGAATGGGGTATTGGCACATTTAGGTCAAAAAGTTGATCCCCAAAAAGATGCGATCGCTATTGATGGTCAGCCTGTATCTAAAAGGCAGCGTCCGGCTTTAATATATTTATTGCTGCACAAACCAGCAGGCGTGGTTTCGACTTGCTACGACCCTCACCACAGACCAACAGTCCTGGATCTACTACCGCAAGAATTACGGGAGGGTTCAGGTATTCACCCAGTTGGGCGTTTAGATGCAGACTCCACAGGAGCATTAATCCTGACTAATGACGGAGACTTGACATTTGGACTAACCCATCCTCGCCACAGTATTTCCAAGACATATCGTGTTTTGGTAGAAGGACACCCTTCAGAAGCAGTACTGCAAATGTGGCGTCGAGGTGTGATGTTGGAGGGTAGAAAAACCAGGCCCGCTAAGGTACAGCTAATAGAATATCGTGCCGAACAAAGCTTTTTAGAAATAGTCTTGCAGGAGGGAAGAAATCGCCAAATTCGCCGGATAGCTCAACAGTTAGGATACCCAGTAATCAAGCTGCATCGGACTGCTATCGGTTCAATTCAATTACAAACTCCAAAAGAACCTTTTTTGGAAGAGGGTAAACATCGTTTTCTCAAAGATCATGAGATTCACTTTTTGCAAGAGCAGATAACGCAACCTAATTATTGATTCAGTGGAGTTAAGGAGTGTCAGCAGAGATGAAATGGCTAAGAAAGAAGAATAATCACCAGCCATCACTTTCATTAGAGCAACAACGAGCCGAAAAATTGGCAGAATTGGGCGCTCAACTTTGGGCATTGCGTCAAGAACAAGGGCTATCTCTAGAGCAAGTGGTTGTATTGACCAAGATTCCCCAACGATTGTTGCAGGCGATCGAAGAAGGTAATGTCAACGATCTGCCAGAACCAGTCTATATCCAGGGTTTAATCAGGCAATTTGCCGATGCATTAGGTTTGAACGGAGTAGAATTTTCTGGTACTTTCCCAATTAGTTCTGCACAAGTGAATTCCCAAGGTATAGGAAATACTTCCTCCCTTGGTCAACTACGTCCAATTCATCTTTACTTTCTTTACATATTCCTAATTGTATGCTCTGTAAATGGCTTATCTCAGTTATTAAATAACGCGATACTACAAGCAAGTAATAGCCAAAATCAGCCATACCCAAAACAAAAGACCATTGGTAAACCAGAACTAGCCCAACTAAAACAGTCAGTAGAGGTTCAACCAGTTGCCAACACCCTTAGCGCTGTCCAACAGGGACAGGCTGTACAGATTGGTGTCACTTTGAAAGCATCATCTTGGATTCGCGTAGTAGCCGATGGCAAAACCCAGTTTGAGGGTGTTCTCCCAGAGGGAACTCACCGGATTTGGAAAGCCCAAGAGCAACTCACAGTGAAAACTGATAACGCTGGTGGTGTGTTGATGAGCGTCAATCAAGAAAAAGCCAAGGAAATGGGAGAACCGGGGAAAGAGGAAGAAGTTAGGATTGCTGCAAAATCTAAGTTTTGAGATCAGGGAGAAATCAACTCAAAATTGTACCCTTACAGGAATCTTGCTACGCGCAGCGTCTCTTAGAGAAGAAAAAGACTGGGGGAGATGAGGAGGATGAGGGTGACAAGGAGACAAGGAGGAAAAGGAGGCTATTTACTCCTCCCTATGCCTTGTCTGCCTTGTCTGCCTTGTCTTCTTTGCTCCCCCTGCTTCCCCTGCCTCCCCTGCTCCCTCTGCCTTATTGCCCTTGCGGGGCACGTCCATTCAGTCTGGTAAGAACTTTTAAGCGATCGCCTAATTCTTGTGTCAAAGCTGCTGATTCATAGCGCCACCCCCAGTTCCCCTCAGCAGTACTAGGAAAATTCATCCGCGCTTCATTCCCTAATCCCAAAACATCTTGCAAAGGAATAATCGCTTGGTTGGCTATGGAACTCAAAGCTAGGCGAATTAAATCCCAGTGGATGCCTTCAGAACTAACACAACCTAAATAAAGCAACAGGTTTTGCTTTTCATAGTCGTTGGCTGAATTAAACCAGCCTACAGTTGTGTCATTATCGTGAGTTCCGGTATAAACTACAGCATTTCGCGGGTAATTGAATGGTAAGAATGGATTACCGGGATCAGAACCAAAGGCAAACTGTAAAACCTTCATCCCAGGAAATTCATACTTGTCTCGCAGCGCTTCTACCTCTGGTGTAATTACTCCCAAATCTTCTGCCAAGACAGGTAGCTTGCCCAACTTCTGCCTAATCACTTCAAAAAAAGCATCTCCAGGTGCTTCCACCCATTTACCATTCATGGCGGTTTCTTCACCTTTGGCTACTGACCAATAAGCCTCGAAGCCCCGGAAGTGATCAATGCGAATTATATCTACATAATCCAGCATTGCCTCAAAGCGCTGCACCCACCATTTAAAGTCTTGTTTTTGCAATTCTTCCCAGTTATAAACCGGGTTGCCCCACAATTGACCGGTAGCGCTAAAGTAATCTGGTGGAACTCCAGCCATTTGGGCAGCAACTCCAGTCTCCTCATCTAAGCAAAAGATGTCGGGATGCGCCCACACGTCGGCACTATCATGAGCTACGTAGATGGGGATATCGCCGATAATATCTATGCCGCGCATGTTGGCGTAACTTTTCAGGTCTGACCACTGCTGGAAAAATTCAAATTGGATGAACTTGTAATAAAAAATCTCTCTATTTAGCTGATGCTCTACCTGAGCTAATGCTTCGGGTTCGCGCTTGACAAATGCTGGTTTCCATGTATGCCAGCTTGCATTTTCATGAGCATCTTTCAACGCCATAAATAAGGCGTAATTATCTAGCCAATAGGCTTTACTATCGCAAAAACCTGCAAACTCTTTTTGTTGGATGTCCGTAGCATTTGCTCTAAAGTTTTCACAAGCTTTTTTGAGCAGCCCAATCTTAATCGGCATAACTTGGTCGAAGTCTACCTTTTCTACCGGAAATCCTGGTAAGTTGGCAAAGTCTTCTTCAGCTAGCAAACCCTCATCTCGCAGTTTTTCTGGGCTAATCAGCAGAGGATTTCCCGCCATTGCCGAGTAGCACATATAGGGGGAATTACCGTATCCAGTGGGGCCCAAGGGTAATACTTGCCAATATTGTTGATGGCTCTCTTTAAGAAAATCGATGAAGCGATAGGCTTCTAAGCCTAAATCTCCAACGCCAAATCGACTGGGAAAGGAAGTAGGATGCAGCAAAATGCCACTGGATCTAGGAAAAGGCATATTTAACCTGAATTATGAGAGGGAGCAATTATCTGATGGACGCGCTACGCGATCGCCCAAGGGGCAATGGCAAAGTCAATCGCATCGAATTTATCACGGAACAGTATTTGCACGGTAAATCAAGTAAACTCATCTTATTTGTCATTTGTCCTTTGTCCTTTGTCATTTGTGAATAACCAATGACTAATAACTAATGACCAATGACCAATGACCAATGACTAAATAACTATGACTTACCGAAATCCTGCACCAACAGTTGATATCATCATTGAACTAGTAGATCGACCTCATCGGCCAATAGTGTTAATTGAAAGACATAATCTACCCTTAGGTTGGGCTATTCCTGGTGGTTTTGTAGATTATGGGGAAGCTGTGGAAGTGGCTGCCCGGCGGGAAGCTGAGGAAGAAACAGGTTTGCAGGTGGAGTTAGTTGAACAATTACTGGTGTATTCTGACCCCAATCGCGATCCGCGTCAGCATACCATTAGCATTGTATTTTTGGCGACAGCAACGGGAGAACCTGTGGCTGGGGATGATGCTAAGGGTGTAGGAATTTTTGAGTATTGGCGTGTGCCTGGTAATTTATGTTTTGACCACGATCGCATTTTGCGCGATTATTGGCGATATCGGCATTATGGGATACGTCCGAGGTTAGGGTAGAAGGGACGAACTGCAAAGGCGCGAAGGGCGTAAAGGAAGAGGGGAGAGGAATACCTGCGACACAAATTTTTTGTGATTATACTGTGTCAGTGGTATTTAAAGGTGCATTATGGATGCTGAAGAACTTTTGGATAAATACGCCAAAGGACAACGGAAATTTCATTCAGAAAATTTGAGAGGTGTAGACCTCAAAGGTGCAAATCTGAGTGGGATAGACCTAACAAGTGCAGATTTGACGGGAGCAGATTTGAATGATGTCAACTTGAGTAAGGCATGTCTTAAAAGCACAAATCTCACCAGGGCATCTTTGACAGGTGCAAATTTAAGTGGTTTGGTGGAAAGTTCTAGTTTAAATTTGAGTTGGGCAGATTTAAATGGTGCTGACTTCAATAAGGCAAATATCAGTAGTGGAAACTTAAGTAACGCTAACTTGAAGGATACAAACTTTAGTGAAGCAGTCTTGAATAGCACTAATTTCAGTAACGCTAACCTGGATAATGCCAATTTGAGTAAAGCAAACTTGAGTAGCGTTAACTTTAGTAACGCCAACCTAGATAATACCAATTTGAGTGACGCTACACTCGAGTGTGCAAACTTAACCGAAGCATCTTTGAATGAGGCAAAAGTCGTTAGAGCTAACCTTAGTACTGCTAATTTAACTGGGGCTAACTTGTTTAAAGCTGATTTGAGTCAAGCAAACCTAACTCGTGTGATAGTCAAAGACACTAATTTGCAGGGAGCCAAGATTCGGGGTGTTAATTTATCTCAAAAGGATTTGTCAAGGATCAATCTGGCTGAAGCTGATCTAGGTGCAGCAAATCTCATAGGCGTAAATTTCAGAAAAGCCTGCCTCAAAGGGGCAAATTTAGAGAAAGCAGAACTGCAAAAAGTAGATATGATCAACGCGAATCTGAACGAGGCAAACCTGAAGAAGGTAGATTTAACTGGAGCAAATATCTATGGTGTCAACTTTAAAGATGCTGACCTAACTGGTGCGATAATGCCAGATGGAGAAGTCTACAAGCCGATCGCTGCTGAAGTAGAAATCGGTAAACAGGAAACATCGTTAGAGAAAGTAATATCTATGACCCGTAAAGTAATTAATACTGATAACGCACCCGCACCAGTCGGCCCTTATAATCAAGCGATCGCAGCTTCAGGTCAATTTGTATTCGTCGCTGGACAAATTGCCATCGATCCCCGCCTTGGTGATGTCGTCTACACTGATGATGTCAAAAAGCAAACCGAGCAGGTATTAGCTAATCTTGAAGCCATCCTCACAGCAGCTGGTGCGACTTTCCAAGATGTAGTGAAAACCACTGTATTTTTAGCTGATATGAATGATTTCGCGGCGGTGAATGCCGTTTATGCTAAATATTTCCCAGAAGATACAGCCCCAGCGCGGGCTTGTGTGCAGGTATCGCGCTTACCTAAAGATGTATTGGTAGAGATTGATGCGATCGCTGTAATTAGCGGTTAGATGGAACGTATCAAGGAGCAAAATCTTAACGGTTACATTTGATTGTTCTGTTCTGACTCTAAAAATTCCATCACTTCTTGTAGCACAACGGCTATATGTGGCTTTTCGCAAGTAATTACGTTGTCGGAAAGATGCTTATGGTGCGGGAAGCTAGGCAAGTTGGGAAAGTGTGGTGTACTGTCATAACGAAAAATCAGACTATTTTGCTCATCTTGAAAGTGATAGCGGTAATCGATATATGTAATTTGATTATCTACAATAAAAAAGGCTTCACTGACCGCCAGTAAATATTTGAGGGCGAAACGTATCCTAATGCGGAGATTAGCTCTCTGTGGTGTTAAAATTACTGCACTATATTCTTCAACGTATGTATTAGAGCAGTTGAGTAAAAGTTGCTCAAGTTCATCTAAATAAGCTTGAATAACCTTACGCGACATCTCTGAGTTTGCTCTCTATTTCTTGGTGTAGAGCTAGATAATGTTGGTAGTTTGCTGCCCATTCGACAAATACTTCATCGTCAGAAGTTTCTCCTTGGTTATATTTGGCAAAAAACTTTTCTGAACTCATTTGGTACTTTATTTCATAGGTATTTAACTGTTTAGTAAGGGCAATCAGTGCATCTAGTGAAGATGTATATTCGATGATTTGTTTACGCATTGATTTCTTGATTCAGTTTCATTAGTTTATACTATAGCAGTTATCATTTACGTGAGGTAAAACCTTAGGGAAACGGCACTGCCGATTCGTGTCAACTTTCAGAGAGATAAATCATGAACATTGAACTCAAACCTGAACATGAGCAATTTATCCAAACCCAAATTGCTAGCGGAAAATTCACAAATGCAGATGAAGTAATTGATGTAGCATTTCAACTGCTAGAAAAATTAAATTCTGAGTATGTCCAATGGGTAGAAGAAACCCGGCAAAAAGTTGATGTCGCAATTGCTGAAATTGAAAGCGGGGAAGTTTTGGATGGCGAAACTGTAGTGATGCAGATACTAGAAAAGTTCAAAAAGGCGCGTGAGGCTTAGTAATGAGCCGCTATGTTATTTCGCTATCTGCTAGTCGCGACTTAAATGAAATTTATGATTACTTTTTAATCCGAAACCTGGAAGCAGGAGAAAAACTATTTAGAGAGTTTAACAATAAATGTCAAAATTTAGCGGCGTTTCCAAATATGGGACGCAACTATGCTCATATTAAACCTTCATTACGCGGCTTGCCGCTAGATGGATATGTCATTCTGTACCAAGTGATTGATGATGGGGTTAAAATTTTGCGCGTTGTTAGCGGTCGTCAAGATTTAGAATCTTTATTTGCAGAGTCAGATGAAGAGTAAAGCCATAAATTTTGTTAACTGGGACAAAAAAATATGAAGATGTTCTTTGGCTTGCCATAAAGTGCAGACAAAATTCTGTTAATTACCTCTCAAGAAACGCGATCGCCTTTCTAACTTTGGGAATACTGAAATTAAGTACCCTAGAAGAGTATTAAAAATGGCAGAAAATCGTATCAGTGCTAGCCTAGCCCCAGCAGATAAAGAAGCAGTAATGCAGGCGATCGCTACAATTAGAGAAAAGTTACCGTTTTTAATTGATTTGACTACCGAAGACCGACGCACCATAGTCAAGATGGGAGATAAAAGTCGGGCTTTTGTCAGTAAAGCTTTAGAAGTGGCAACACAGAACCCTAACTTTTTGCCTCGTTCCTTTGATTTGGAAGAGATGCGCCGGGATTTGGAAATATATGAGGGCTTGTATCCGGTGCTGTTGTCTCTAACCCAACTGCAAGAACTGGTGGATGATACTTGTATAGCGGCTGGTAGTGAAGCTTATGCAGCAGCATTAGCAATTTATAGCTATGCCAAAGCTAGCGGTGATGTTACAGGTTTAGATGCAGTCATTGATGAGATGGGACGCAGGTTTAGCCGCCGTTCTAAGAAAAAGAAACCCGAAGCCGCAGCCAGCTAAAGCATAAAATAGGCGATGCCTGCGGTGGTCACTGAGCTTGCCGTACCACTTCGTGGAACAAGCTACGCGCAGCGTCTCGTAGAGAAGTGCGGGCTGCGCCTACGCAGCAGTTATTAATTAAGTACAATATGCGTTCTTCTTAGGGGCATGACAATGTTATGCCCCTTTCGCATTTTAAATCCAAAGATTCTTGTAACCTGCGAAGGCAGGTTTTGTTTGTGTAGCCGCGACTTCTAGTCGCTAGGGCATTTTTGAGCCTTTTAGCCTCAACGTTGAGCCTTTGAGGCTGACAGTTGAGCCTTTTAGCCTCGACGTTGAGCCTTTGAGGCTGACAATTGAGCCTTTTAG
>NZ_JAYGHD010000047.1:3038-14740 GCF_034932245.1 Nostoc sp. UHCC 0251 | reverse complement strand
TTTGAGGCTGACAATTGAGCCTTTTAGCCTCGACGTTGAGCCTTTGAGGCTGACAGTTGAGCCTCAGAAGGTCAACACATAAAAATTACCTAAAATAAGTTTGATAACTTCCGAAATACAGCATTTATATATGGTAGTTATTCTATAAGCATTAATACTTTAAAATTGAATCTTGTAATGAACCCGCAAAACAAGCCCAAGAGTATACAAGATATTCTTAAACAACGTCAACAATCAGGTTTTGTGGGTCGTGAAGACCAAGTAAACCAATTTCGCCAAAATTTGGCATTACCCCCAGAAGACGATCGCCGTTGTTTTGTGTATAACGTTTGGGGTCAAGGCGGAGTTGGTAAAAGTACCTTGCTACGACAGTTTCGTAAAATTGCTGACGAAGCAAAAATGATTTCGGCTTATGTTGATGAAGCTGAAAGAACTATACCAGAAGTCATGGGTCGTCTAGCTGAGGAGTTAGAACGGCAAGGTCATAAACTACCGCAGTTTACAGAACGCTACAAAGTTTACCGTCAAAAGCGCCAAGAATTAGAAACCGATCCAGAAGCTCCTCAAGACTTTTCCGCTTTTGTAGGCAAAACTATGGTAAATAGTAGTGTGCGTCTGGCGCGTCAAGTTCCCGTAGGAGATGCTGTATTTGACTTTGTAGATGAAGATGCTTTCGCTACCCAAGCTAGAGAATGGGCATCTTATGTTGCAAAAAAAATAACAAATAAAGATGAGGTGCTATTAGTTCAAGAACCTGAAGAAGTTCTGACCCCGTTATTTTTGCAAGATATTTTTAAAATTGCTGATAAAACTCCTATTGTCCTGTTTTTTGATACTTATGAACGCACCGGGGAATTTCTAGATAACTGGCTACGGGAAATTCTGGAGGGTCGTCACGGTGAAGTATCTCTCAATATACTGATAACGATCGCTGGTCGGCAGGAATTAGATAAAAATCATTGGGCACCTTACGAGGGGTTAATAGTTCGTTTCCCTCTAGAACCCTTTACAGAAAAAGAAGCCCAACAATATCTAACTCGCAAAGGCATTACAGACAATCGCATTATTGAAGTGATTTTGCGCCTTTCTGGAAACTTACCCCTGCTAGTGGGAATGCTAGCAGATGCTCATCCCAATGACCCCAACCAAGTAATTGAAGCTAACAGCAGTGCTGTAGAACGCTTTTTGAAATGGCTTGACGATCCCAAGCGGCGACAAGTGGCGCTTGATGCTGCCATTCCTCGGTGCTTGAATCGGGATGTTATAGCCAAGTTGAGAGGAGAAGAAGAAGCAGATGAGCTATTTACTTGGCTGAAAAAAACATCCTTTGTCAACGAACGTACCGATGGCTGGGCTTATCATGATGTCGTCAAAACGCAAATGTTAAGCCACAAGCGCCTTTCAGCGCCACAGGATTGGGCTGAGATACATGGCAAGTTAGCAGACTATTATGACAACCTGCGGAACAATCTGCAATTGGACGAAGAGAATAAACAGCACGATCCTAGCTGGCAGAGCCACACATTAAACGTGTTGTACCACAATTTATGTCAGTCACCGCAAAGGAATTTATCTGTATCTCTCAATGAATTTCTTGCTGCACTCAAAAATCAACGCAAATTTGCCCAACAATATGCAGAAACGATGCTTCAGGCTGGTAAAGATGCAGATTCTGCTGAAGTTCAGCATTGGGGTGAGCAATTAGCAAATGGGTTAAAAGCTTATGAGGAGAACCTTTATATTGAACTTAACCCCAAATATGACTGGGCGATCGCACGTCGCGGTCAAACTTATCGATTAATGAAGCGTTACCCAGAAGCCCTACAAGATTTTGACCGCGCAATCGAACTTAACCCCAAACTTGACTGGGCGATCGCACATCGCGGTCAAACTTACCTGATGCTAAAGCTATATAATGAGGCTCTTGTAGATTTCAACCGCGCTATTGAGTTACATTCTGACAGTAATTGGTATTTATATAATCGCGCTGTAGCCTACCAAGCCCTTAACCAACCAGATAAAGCATGGGCTGACCTAGCAGTTGCCATCAAGCTTGCTAAACAGCATTACGAAAAAGATGCTGAAGACTGGTCTAACACCTTTAATTTAGCTCTTTACTATTTAGCTGCTCAATATATTCAACCAGCAGAGCGGTTATATCGCTATGCCTTATCAAAGGGTGCTTCCTCTGAATCTGTTCGTGAAACGATCCAAGACCTAGATGACTTTTTAACCGTCTTCCCTGACCATGTGCAGGCTACATCTATACGACAGTTGTTGCAGTCTTCTCTAATTTAAAACTTTTTTGCGTATGCGTAGCCCAACCCAGGCATCGCTCAACCCAATTACATACAAATATTAAGCGGAGCCTTTGAACCTCAACGTTGAGCCTTTGAGACTGACAGTTGAGCTTTTTAGTCTCAGCGTTGAGCCTTTTATCCTCAATGTTGCACCTTTTAGCCTGAAATTAGAAGTTTATCTAGACAAATTATTAAATCTACTGCTAGTTTTCAGAAAAAATCTGATAAAACCTTGTTGAAATATATTAACTCAGTACATCTACCAGCATTATACAACAGCGATGAGCAATACCTCTGGATTTTCAGTCAGCAAACCTGTTGCATTATGGAATAAACCCATTAAGGCTGACTTTAAAGAACTATTCAAATCACTAGGCAAAGGTGTAATAAATGGAGTCTTTGGCCAGTGGGGAGAGGTAGCCAAAGATGCAGTAGAAGCTACAGCAGCACTAGGTTTAGGATCAGCACCAGAGGAAGTTGCTTGGTTACTAATTTACCGTTCTTTGGTAGAAGCAATAGTTAGTTTGATAAAAGGAAATCAAGAGTTACTGTTTGAAAAACCAAACAACAGTGATCTTGAGCTATTGTGCGATCGCCTCAACCATTCCCTAGAAAGTATAGAATTGCGTATTGACCAAGATTTTTTTAGCCGTCCCAAAGATTTGCCGATTCTGGAAGCGGTTAAAACTGCTTTTGCCGACTGGTTAAAATACTTTAGCGTCAATCAGGCACAGGCACTAACAATTAGTCATCGTCTTCCTACCTATTTTGTGTTTGCCCTACATGAAGAGTGGGCAAAAAATCCAGAAAAATATGCTTGTTTAAAAGAAGAACTCGATACCCCCTTTACTCAAGCCAATGAACGGGAACAGTCATGGCAGCGTTATTTAGCTTGGCTACAAAAACAGGTTGAAGAACCGATGCTTTTAGAAGCTTTTGGTTTAAAACAGGTTTTTGTTCCTTTACACGCCTACTATAAGCAAAAAGTTGGGGGCGAAAAAGAAGAAGAATTTGAACGCCGGGTGAGAGAAGATGAGAAATATCAGCGAATTGTTCTTGACTTAGAAACTGAACTAGAAGCTTGGTTAGAAAAAGGCGATCGCCATGATGCCATTAGAGTCATTAGTGGTGGCCCAGGAAGTGGTAAATCTTCCTTTGCCAAAATCTTTGCAGCAAACCAAGCAGAAAAAGGGAAAATTCCGGTTTTATTTATTCCTTTGCACCATTTTGAACCCTCGGATGATTTAGTTGAGGCAGTTGGTAAGTTTGTCAGAGACGATGGCTTTCTCAGACATAATCCCCTAGATAAAGATAAGGCTGATTCACGCTTACTGATTATCTTCGATGGTTTAGATGAGCTTGCTATGCAGGGTAAAATTGCCACTGAGACTGCTCAACAATTTGTGCGCGAAGTCCAAAGAAAAGTAGAGCGGTTTAATGGGCGTGAAACTTGCTTACAAGTATTAATTGGCGGACGAGAACTGGTAGTGCAAGCAAATATTAGCGACTTTCGCCAACCACAGCAAATCTTGCATATATTGCCTTATTTTGTGACTGAATATGAGAGAAAAAATTACATTGATGACCAAAACTTGTTGCAGCAAGATCAACGTCAGATTTGGTGGCAGAAATACGGCAATGCTAGCGGACGGGGATATGATTGCTTACCAGAAGAGTTAAACCAAGATAACCTGACAGAAATTACTGCCCAACCCTTGCTGAATTACTTGGTGGCATTAAGTTTTGACCAGCAAAAGAAATTTCCTACAGACGGCAACCTGAATGCAATTTATGCAAATTTGCTCACAGCAGTTTATAAACGCGGTTGGGCTGGTTATCAACATCCGGCTATTCGTGGAATTGAGGAAAAAGACTTTGTTCGCATCCTCGAAGAAATTGCTTTAGCTTCCTGGCATGGAGATGGACGAACAACAACAGTCAGAGAGATTGAAGCCCATTGTGAACACAGTAGTTTAAAGAGTCTTTTAGACAAGTTTCAGGAAAGTGCCAAATTAGGCGTAACTCGTCTTTTGACTGCCTTTTATTTTCGTGAGAGTGGAGTTAAAGAACAGGAAAAAACTTTTGAATTTACTCACAAAAGTTTTGGTGAATATTTGACAGCAAAACGCATCGTGCGAGAAGTTAGACTCATTCATAAAAAGCTGAAGGATCGTCAGGATGATCCAGATGAAGGATGGAATGAGCGCGAAGCTTTAAAAAGGTGGGCAATTCTCTGCGGTGCATCCCCGATGGATGAATACCTTTTTAAGTTTGTTGCGGATGAGATGCGTTTACAGAATGCATCGGATGTTAGCAATTGGCAGCAGACATTATGCCATCTGATTAGTTTTATGTTGCGTCATGGAATACCGATGGATCGCTTGACTCCCAGACCTGATTTTCAAGAAGAAAATAGACAAGCACGAAATGCAGAAGAAGCGTTGTTGGCTGCGTTAAATGCTTGCGCGAGAGTGACAAAGACAGTTTCAAAAATTGAATGGCATACTCCTGAAGCTTTCGGTACATGGATTTCAAAAATTCAAGGACAAAGAAAAGACAGTAATAATGTACTTGCATTGGAGTGTCTTAGCTTGTTGAATTTATCAGAATGTATTCTGCATAATAGAGACTTTCATAATGCCAATCTTGAAGGAGCAAATTTGTCTAATACACGTCTTGCTTTTGCTCATTTCTTTGCAGCTAACTTGAAAGGTGTAAATATTCAAGCAGCATGGCTTGTAGTAGTGAATCTTGAAGACGCAAATCTTGAAGGCGCAAATCTTGAAAGGGCGAATCTTAAAGGGGCGAATCTTAAAAGGGCAAATCTTGTAGGGGCGAATCTTCTAGGGGCGAATCTTGTAGGTGCAAATCTTGAAAGGGCAAATCTTAAAGGGGCGAATCTTGAATGGCCAAGACTTAAACGGACAAATTTTGAGAGTGAAAATGTAGCAGACTTGAATGAGGGTTCAGATTCTAATGACTGACTTACAAACATTAAGAATTTTTAAAGTTGATTATATTCTTAATACATCATTCTAGAGACTTTCGATGCGTGACGTTGCTGCTAACGCACCCTACCAAAGCAGCCCTCAACTCAATTGCATAGAAATATTATGCGATTTTGCCTCTTTTATGACAAAGCGCAACGGTCTACCATAGAAACGGTGGCAGAAAGAGTAATAAATTTCAGTTGTGAGTGCAGCGATTTTCTCCGCAACTGCCGTCGCCACAAACTGATCGATAGAAATGCCGTCTTGTTTAGCAAGTTCCTGCAAACTTTTGTATAAAGAGTCAGGAAGCTGGACGCTGAGGTTGCTCATGACAATGCGATCGCTAAACCCAATTGCCTACAAATATTAAGCGATCGCTACTACTACTTTGTCTTACTTACGACAAACCGTAGGCGATCGCTTAATTTAAAACTCTTGCAAATACTTGGCAAAAGTCTAATGCCGAGTATTAATTAATGGAACACACTTGAGAAGATATTATTAAGCTTTCTCATTGAAATGTCAAGATTTTATGAATTACTTCTCCAAAGTTTGCCATTAGATATCGTAATTTCCCTTAAATTCTCTGGCTGTGCTGACAAACTCTTGTCGCCAAAATGCTTATCCATCAACGCCGGAACCTGTGCCGCTTGAATTCGGCTATGGCGTGTTTTATCTGGCATAACTAAATTTGGCCCAGCTTTACAATTTTTCATACAACCAGTGCCCTTGATTGTAACTTGGTCTTCTAAACCGCGATCGCTTAAAGCCGCCTCCAATGCCTGACAAACTGCTTTACCACCGCGTTTCATGCAATCAGACTTTTGACATACCAAAATTGTGGCTTTAGTCTTAGCTGGTTTTACCTTGACATTATCAATAGATGGGGGTTCTTGTAGTGCAGCGATGGTTGGAACTATCCCCATTTCAGAACGCGCCGCCATCACACGTTCAGCTTTTAGTGTAACTTTGTCTTTTTTTATATCGTGTTCTTTATAACCAACAACTTGTAGCCAAGTACCTGCTGGTAGCCGTAAATCAAAAGCAGCCCGTAAATGTTTAGCGAGTTTAATGTAGCATTCACCATCATGAGTACCCAGCAGTAAACCTTTGAGCTTATAGCCATCTTTAATAACAAAATCTATAAATCTGCCCTCAAGGCAAAATTCTGATACTTCCATACTGTGAGATGCACCCATTTTTTTTAACCTCCTTTTAATTAATCCAAGCTATCAAGCGAGATATTCTCAGCAGTCAAAAATTAAAACTGTTAGTAGCGACTTTTCCAGCAGCGGTCAAGAGTCCAAATCTGGTCTTGACGGGAGGCTGTTAATCGCCGTATCACACTCCAAAGTTGAACAGCCACCATAGGAGAGCCAATTTCAACTTTTAATGGCTGGTTAGCCGCACAACTACAGGGAATGTCTAACTCCTTTAGGCGTTGATAGACTTGCCAGCGGTCTGCCCAATTCACCTCTACAAGGTGGTTGCTTTCTATTTCTGAACTAAACGATTTCAAGAGAATTGCCCTCAAAGTGCAACAAACTTGCAGTAACTACCGCGATTGACTCTCTGCTTTTTGAGAGTCTGAGGAGTATAACCTCTTAAAACCAGCATACCTTAAGTGCAAACAATTCTCAGTAACTTTGAAAAAAAAATAAAATTTTTCTAGCAATCCTATCTTGAGAGGGAGATAAGGAAGACAAGGTAAGATTTTCTCTTTCTGCTCATTTTAGGGAGTCCCCACATTTAAGCTTGAATGTCAATAGTAATGATAAATATATGCAACTTGATGAACGAGCCATCATCCAGCCAACAATAAACTTGAGATTTTTAGTATGCAAAAATACAAAATATTGAGATGGCGAATTGGCTTGTTCTTCTTATTAAAATGTTAATATGTAAGCAATAAGCAGTTAAAATCTATAACTGTGAGGAAGAGAGGAACACAATGTCTGAAACGCAAACTTTGTTACGGAATTTTGGTCATGTCTATGACAATCCTGTGTTGCTGGATCACAGCGTAACTGCTCCAGTTACAGAAGGATTCAATGTTGTATTAGCTAGTTTCCAGGCACTGTACTTACAGTACCAAAAGCATCATTTTGTAGTTGAAGGTTCAGAATTTTACTCTCTGCATGAGTTTTTTAACGAAAGCTACAACCAAGTACAAGACCACGTTCATGAAATTGGCGAACGTTTGGATGGACTGGGTGGTGTGCCAGTAGCTACCTTTAGCAAACTAGCAGAATTAACCTGTTTTGAGCAAGAATCTGAAGGTGTATATTCCTCTCGCCAAATGGTGGAAAATGACCTAGCTGCCGAACAAGCAATTATTGGCGTAATTCGTCGCCAAGCCGCTCAGGCAGAGAGTTTAGGCGATCGCGGTACACGCTATCTATACGAAAAGATTTTGTTGAAAACTGAGGAACGTGCTTATCATTTATCTCACTTCCTCGCTAAAGACAGCTTAACTTTAGGGTTTGTGCAAGCTGCTCAAAGCTAAAATTCTCATAATCTAGATTTGTCTACCTAGACTGAAAGAAAAAGTTAGCAGCACTAACTCTTAAAATATTATTAAAAATGGCAGAGAATGGTATCCCTATTTTCTCTGCCATTTTTAATACAAGTAAACATATTTATATAATATTTAGTATTGAAAAAAGTTGGCAATTAGCTAATTAGGATAGATTTTTATCTAAGTAACTTACTTGTGCTGAATAAGCAAATAGATTTATGCCGCAATAAATTACCAGTTGTTGAAAAGCATCATCAGCTTAGATAACAAATATTTGCAAAAGCTTCAAAAATTTAAGCATCACAATTAAATAAAATTAGAAATACAAAATAATCATTGAACATTGGGCATTGGTCAATAATTAATAGTTATTCTTCCCCTACTTCCCCTACTCCCCCTGCTCCCCCTGCCTCCCCTGCCCCCTGCCCCCCTGCCTCTTTCTGTCATCAAACTTAGAAAACTTAATAATAAAAAGCACGAGAGGGGGTAAAGACCCTTAAAATAATCAGGATTTGTATTCTCGTATTCCAAGGCAACGACTATGCCCCGCCGTGATGACCTCCGGAAGATTCTACTGTTAGGCTCTGGCCCAATTGTGATTGGACAAGCCTGTGAGTTTGACTACTCTGGCACTCAAGCCTGCAAAGCGCTGCGAGAAGAAGGCTATGAAGTGGTTTTGGTCAACTCCAACCCTGCAACGATTATGACCGACCCGGAAACGGCCGATCGCACTTACATTGAGCCGCTGACTCCAGAATTGGTCGAAAAAGTCATCGAGAAAGAACGCCCTGATGCTCTACTACCGACGATGGGAGGACAAACCGCCCTCAACCTCGCCGTTGCTTTAGCCAAAAATGGGGTGTTGGAAAAGTACGGCGTTGAGTTAATCGGCGCTAAACTACCAGCCATTGAGAAAGCCGAAGATCGAAAACTTTTTGGTGAAGCAATGGCAAGGATTGGGGTAGCTGTGTGTCCCAGCGACACAGCCGAAACTTTGGAAGAAGCTAAAGCTGTTGCCCGCCAAATTGGTACTTATCCCCTAATTATTCGTCCAGCTTTCACAATGGGTGGAAGTGGCGGCGGTATTGCTTACAACCAAGAAGAATTTGAAGAAATGGCACAGGTAGGTATAGATGCCAGCCCCGTTTCGCAAATTCTCATTGACCAGTCTTTACTCGGCTGGAAAGAATATGAACTTGAAGTGATGCGTGATTTGGCAGATAACGTGGTGATTATCTGCTCCATCGAAAACCTTGACCCTATGGGCATCCACACCGGGGATTCAATCACCGTCGCTCCCGCGCAAACCCTCACTGATAAAGAATATCAAAGGCTGCGGGATATGGCAATTAAAATCATCCGCGAGATAGGTGTGGAAACTGGCGGTTCTAATATCCAGTTTGCCGTCAATCCAGTTAATGGGGATGTGGTTGTAATTGAGATGAACCCCCGCGTTTCCCGTAGTTCGGCTTTGTCTTCCAAAGCCACTGGTTTCCCCATTGCCAAAATGGCAGCAAAGCTAGCTGTGGGCTACACCTTGGATGAAATTAAAAATGACATCACCAAGAAAACTCCCGCGTCTTTTGAGCCAACAATTGACTATGTGGTGACAAAAATCCCCCGTTTCGCCTTTGAAAAGTTCCCCGGCTCCGACCCAGTACTGACAACCCAAATGAAATCAGTCGGGGAAGCAATGGCAATTGGGCGGACTTTCAACGAATCCTTCCAAAAGGCGTTGCGATCGCTCGAAACAGGTCGCGCTGGTTGGGGCTGCGACAAAGCCGAAAAATTACCCAGTGGTGAACAAATTCGCGCCCAATTGCGGACACCTAACCCCGATCGCATTTTCTCGGTGCGCCATGCCTTACAACTAGGGATTAGTGCTGAGGAAATCTATGAACTGACTGGTATTGACCCGTGGTTCCTAGATAAATTTCAGCAACTGCTAGATGTCGAGAAATTCCTGAAGCGGACACCTTTACAGCAATTGACAAAAGAGCAACTTTATGAAGTGAAGCGGGACGGATATAGCGATCGCCAAATTGCTTATGCCACTAAAACCACCGAAGATGAAGTTCGCGCTTACCGCAAGTCACTAGGAATTATCCCAGTTTACAAAACCGTAGATACCTGCGCCGCTGAGTTTGAAGCCTTTACCCCCTACTACTACTCTACCTACGAAGAAGAAACAGAGGTTTTGCCCGCAACCAAGCCAAAAGTGTTGATTTTGGGTGGTGGCCCCAACCGCATTGGGCAGGGAATTGAGTTTGATTATTGTTGTTGTCACGCCGCCTATGCTTTGAAGAAAGCTGGTTATGAGACGATTATGGTCAACTCTAACCCTGAGACAGTTTCGACAGACTACGATACCAGCGATCGCCTTTACTTTGAGCCTTTAACAAAAGAAGATGTTCTTAACATCATCGAAACAGAAAATCCAGTTGGGGTAATTATCCAGTTTGGCGGACAAACACCGCTTAAGTTGGCTATCCCACTTCAGCAGTTTCTCAGCACTCAGGACTCAGCACTCAGCACTAAAATTTGGGGTACATCGCCAGATTCTATCGACATGGCAGAAAACCGGGAACGGTTTGAAAAGATTCTGCAACAGTTGAATATTTCCCAACCGCCCAATGGTATCGCGCGGAGTTACGAAGACGCGCTGATTGTTGCTAAACGTATTGGCTATCCGGTGGTGGTGCGTCCGAGCTATGTGTTGGGGGGACGAGCGATGGAAATCGTTTATTCCGATACTGAGTTGGAACGCTACATGAGCTTTGCGGTACTCATAGAACCAGAACATCCGATTTTGATTGATAAGTTTTTAGAAAACGCCATTGAAGTCGATGTAGATGCGATCGCCGATCACACAGGACGGGTGGTGATTGGTGGCATCATGGAACACATCGAACAAGCAGGGATTCACTCAGGAGATTCCGCTTGTTCTTTACCTTCCATTTCCCTATCACCAGCAGTTCTTAATCAAATTCGCACTTGGACGGTGCAGCTAGCACAAGCGCTGTCAGTTGTGGGATTGATGAATATTCAATTTGCCGTTGTGGGTGCAAGCAGCTATTCGCCCCAAGTTTACATTTTGGAAGCCAACCCCCGCGCCTCGCGTACAGTGCCCTTTGTTTCTAAAGCAACGGGTGTACAGTTGGCGAAACTAGCATCCTTAATTATGTCGGGTAAAACCTTAGAGGAGCTAGGCTTTACCGAAGAAGTCATTCCCACACATATCGCTGTAAAAGAAGCTGTATTACCCTTTAATAAATTCCCAGGAACTGATACAATATTGGGCCCAGAAATGAGATCCACTGGTGAGGTGATGGGGATTGATAGCGACTTTGGCCGTGCCTTTGCCAAAGCAGAATTGGGTGCTGGGGAGCGTTTACCACTAAGTGGAACTGTATTTGTATCAATGAGCGATCGCGATAAAGCTGCTGCAAGTGGTGTGGTGAAAGAGTTTATCGATTTGGGCTTTACAGTGATGGCTACTCTTGGTACACGGCGAGTTCTTCTCGAACAGGGGTTAGATATTGAGTTGGTGTTAAAACTTCATGAAGGCCGTCCCCACGTCCTAGATGCAATCAAAAACCAGAAAATCCAACTTATTATCAACACACCTTCAGGGGAAGAAGCCCAGACTGATGCTAGGTTAATCCGTCGCACAGCCTTAGCTTACAAAATTCCCATCATTACTACCATCGCCGGCGCGAAAGCCACCGTCGCCGCCATTCGTTCTTTACAAAATACGACTTTAGACGTAAAACCCATTCAAGAGTATTGCCCGATTGGGAGGGAGTAGGGAGTGGGGAGTGGGGAGTAGGGAGTAGGGGGAGCAGGGGAGGCAGAGGGAGTAGGGGGAGCAGGGGAGGCAGAGGGAGCAGGGGA
>NZ_JAYGHD010000047.1:0-2938 GCF_034932245.1 Nostoc sp. UHCC 0251 | reverse complement strand
GGCAGAGGGAGCAGGGGGAGAAGAACTATTGATTATTGCCCCATGCCCCATGCCCCATGCCCCATGCCCCATGCCCCATGCCCCATGCCCAATGCCCAATGCCCAATGCCCAAAAAAATTAAGTAATTGTTATAAGAGAATGACTATAGTTCTCATTAGAGAGATACTTTAACAAATATGAGGGAAATTATTTGAACCTGAGAATTTCTGAAATTGACTTCTAGTCAGCCTTGAGATAGAGAGCAACGTTGAATCAACTGGAACAGCCAGGAAATTTAATGTAACGATATAGCCAAAAATTTCTCATAAATGTTACAATTATTAATACGGTTCCAATAAAAAAATGTTTAAAAAGCGATCTTTTATCTAACTGTAGATACTTGTGAAAAGTAGGAAATAGCTGTAACTTTTAGCAGTTAAGAAGCCTAAATTTGATTTTATGAGCAGCCGAGTTTTTCGGATGCGTAAGTTGTAAACCATAGCATGGGTTCCCAGTCTGACTGGGTAGCACCCTAACAAAGCATCTATCCCTTAATGACCCTACCGCCAAACCCATCATTACCAAAGAGTAGCGCCATGAAGACCGCTCAGACAGCCACAGACCTCGTGCGGACTTACCTGCGTGAGATTGGCCGTGTGCCACTCTTAACCCACGAGGAAGAGATTTTCTATGGTAAACAAGTGCAACGTTCCTGTACTTTGCACGAATCAAGAGAATCTCTTGCCACCCAGTTAGGCCGTCAACCGACTCTCGAAGAGTGGGCCAAAGCTACAAAACTAGAACCAGCAGAGTTGAACGAAGCGATCGCTGATGGTGAGATTGCCAAGCGTAAGATGGTAGAAGCCAATTTGCGCCTAGTAGTCTCCGTTGCCAAAAAGTACATAAAGCGCAACGTCGATTTACTGGACTTGATCCAAGAAGGTAGTATTGGTATGCAACGGGGCGTAGAAAAGTTTGACCCTACCAAAGGGTATAGATTTTCTACCTATGCCTATTGGTGGATTCGGCAAGCGATTACTCGTGCTATAGCCGAAAAAGCTCGCACCATTCGGCTGCCTATCCATATCACTGAAAAATTAAATAAAATTAAAAAAGCACAGCGTCAATTGTCTCAGAAATTGGGACGCGCTCCTACAGCTGGTGAGCTAGCTGAAGAATTAGAATTGACCCCCAAACAAGTGCGAGAGTATCTAGAAAAGGCGCGTTTGCCCCTTTCCTTAGATTTACGGCTAGGTGATAATTACGACACCGAACTTGGAGAAATGCTGGAAGATCCAGGAGCATCTCCAGAAGAGTTTGTCATGCAATCTTCCTTATCTTACGACTTAGATCGTCTGATGGGTGACCTCACGCCACAACAGAGGGAAGTGATAACGTTGCGCTTTGGCTTAACTGATGGGCAAGCCCTGACACTGGCTAGAATCGGTGAAATTTTGAATATCAGCCGAGAACGAGTTAGGCAAATTGAGCGGGAAGCCTTAACTAAACTTCGCAAGTCTAAAGCCAACATGGATGAATATTTGGCAAGTTAGTCATTAGTCATTAGTCCTTTGTTATTAGTTATTTACAAAGGACTAATGATCAATGGGTGAGAAAATACGCTGACTTTGGTACGGTTACGCCTACTTCCACTCTTAAGCTTGGCTGTTACATTAGTTGACAGGAAGACAATATAGCTAGCTAAGTCTAATCTAAAACAGACATCTAACTAATATTCAAATCACAAGCACCGCAGCTAGCAGTGGTAGTTAAGGAGCTAAAAAATGAATAACCCATCCAATCATGTCTCGGAATTTTTCAATAGTGAATCAGAAACTAGCGATTTACTATGGCAGTATGTTAAATCCTTGAGTCCAGAAACAGTTACCCAGCTATCTAAACCTACATCTGCCGAAGTTTTTCAGGTAATGGAACGGAATATTACAGGACTATTGGGTAATCTACCTTCAGAACACTTTGGCATCACTATAAGCACCAGCCGAGAAAGTCTAGGTCGGCTTCTCGCTTCTGCTATGATCAGTGGTTATTTCTTGCGTAACGCTGAACAGAGAATGAATTTTGAAATCGCTCTACAAGGGACTGAAACCAAGAACAGCGAAGTTGACTAAAAATGTAAAATTTACGAAATTAAATATTGTTCTTGGGCTAATAGCCAGTCACAGTAAGAGTCACAGCGATAGTAATTAAGAATAAGCCTGTGCGAAATCTTTGCCACTAATTTTCAATCATCACCTCGGCGTCTCGTAAAGACGCCGAAGGGTCAAATATCAGGTAAATTTTCTTAAAATATCCAAAACAGTGATGTATTAAGGTTGAAATTTTAAAAATCAAAACTCGGCAGAGTTAAGACTAGTCTGCCGAGTTTTGTTATTAATCATTAGTCTCCTTGATCTTTCCCTCTTGTCAATAAATTATGAGTGAAACCAGTTCTTTCCCGCCCCATAAAATCATTGGTGTTGCAGTAATTTGGAACAGCCAAGAGCAAATTTTAATTGATCGCCGTCGTCCAGAAGGAGCAATGGGTGGTTTGTGGGAATTTCCTGGTGGCAAAATTGAGTCTGGGGAAACTATTCAGGAGTGTATTGAACGGGAAATTTCCGAAGAACTGGGAATAGTAATTGAAGTAGGAGAGCATCTGATTACTATTGACTACACCTATACAGACTTGCGCGTTACACTCACAGTACATCACTGCCGCCATGTTACAGGTGTTCCCCAACCTTTAGAATCTGATGAAATTCGCTGGGTAACTTTGGAAGAACTGGAGAAATTTACTTTTCCTAAAGCAAATATTCAAATTATTGCTGCCTTAAAAGGGTCTGGGGAGTGGGGAGTGGGGAGTAGGGAGTGGGGGGAGCAGGGGAGGCAGAGGGAGCAGGGGAGGCAGAGGGAGCAGGGGGAGAAGAACTATTGATTATTGCCCCATGCCCCATGCCC
>NZ_JAYGHD010000046.1:0-26515 GCF_034932245.1 Nostoc sp. UHCC 0251 | reverse complement strand
GATGTGTATAAGAGACAGGGAGTGGGGAGTGGGGGCAGGGAGCAGGGGGAGCAGGGGAGGCAGGGGGAGCAGAGGAGAAAATATTAATAACCAATGCCCAATGACTAATGACTAATGACTAATAACTAATGACTAAAGACTAATGACTAATTTATTATGAATAAAATTGCTTATCTTCAATGTCCGACAGGAATTTCTGGTGATATGTGCCTCGGAGCTTTGGTAAGTTTGGGTGTTCCTGTGGAGTATTTAATTGAAAAACTTAATGGGTTGGGTATTGAACAGGAATATCAGTTAAGGGCGGAATTTGTCCAACGGAATGGTCAGCAGGCGATTAAAGTCCATGTGGATTTAGTACACGATCATCATCACCACCACGACCACGAACACAGTCACGATCGCACACGCCACTTACCAGAAATAGAGCGGATGATTCTCAAAGCGGGGTTGCCATCACGGGCAGAAGCTTGGAGTTTGGCAGTATTCCGACAGTTAGCAATAGCAGAAGGGGCAGTGCATGGGATTTCCCCTGAAAAAGTTCATTTTCATGAGGTGGGTGCTATAGATGCGATCGTAGATATTGTGGGTACTTGCCTGGGGTTGGATTGGTTGGGGATTGAGAGTAATGAGGAAGGATTGCCCTTACTTTATTGCTCGGCGTTCCCGACTGGTGGCGGCACTGTTCGGGCTGCACATGGTCAGATGGCAGTACCAGTACCAGCCGTATTAAAGCTGTGGGAAATGCGGGGTTGTCCAGTTTATAGCAATGGCATTGATAGAGAACTGGTGACACCAACAGGAGCCGCGATCGCCACTACTTTGGCAAGAGACTTTGGTTCACCACCTGCGATCGCTATCAAGCAGATAGGATTGGGAGCGGGAACCATAAATTTACCCATTCCCAATATTTTACGCCTCTGGTTGGGTGAAAGCACAAGTTTACAGTCAAATTTCAGTGATTCTGAAGATACTAGCTCAAATTTGGAAACCATCTCGGTACTAGAAACCCAAATTGATGATTTAAATCCACAAGCGATTGGCTATGCGTTTGAGGCGTTGTTTGCGGCTGGTGCGCTGGATGTTTTTACTCAGGCGATCGGTATGAAAAAGTCCCGTCCGGGGATTTTGCTGACTGTGATTTGTCATCCAGAAAATTTACTCAGTTGTGAAGCGGTTATATTCCGCGAAACTACAACTTTGGGTATTCGGCGAACAACTCAGCAACGCGCCATTTTACAACGGGAAATTCAACAAGTGGAAACCGAATATGGCAAAGTGCGTGTCAAGATAGCATGGAAGGGACAATCATCAAAAAAAGTTATTGCAAATGTGCAGCCAGAATATGAAGATTGTGCAGACTTAGCCCGAAAACATAATATTCCCTGGCACGAAATTCAACGGTTGGCGCTACAGCGTTGGTATTTAGTCAATCCCTGATCCCAATTCCTCATTCCTCATTCCTCGTTCCCAGTCTCCGACTGGGAATGCCATCCTCAAGGCTCCGCCTTCTCTGACACATCAATCAACTCTACCTGTAATAAACCTATTTGCCCCATGTAATTGCGGCAACTAGAATACCTCCAATGCGCGGGATCATCCACATAACCACGCCTGACTGGATTGTTGTGAATATAATCTAACTTTTGTCTAAACATTTCCTCATCTAGAATTGCCTGCGGATGAAAACCTTCTTGCCAAAGCTGATATTCTTGTTTTGTCTTATGTTTTAATTTATAAAGCTCAAGCTGATTAAGTATGTAGTTAGAATTATTTTTCTCAAGTAAGTCAATAATACAGCGAGCCGTGAACGATTTAAAATTTCCTATTTCTTTAGATAAACTGGCGGCAGAGGCGATTACATGGAGATGGTTTTCCATAATTACGTAACCATACAAGGTTAAACGCTGCTGACGTTGCAGAAAATTTAGGGAATCTAAAATAATTTGTGTAAATTCAACTTTGCCGAATAGTGGTATCCAATTTATAACTGTGCAGGTGAGGAAGTGTGGCTGGGTTCCTAATACGTGGTAGCGGCTGCGTCCCATGATTTATATTTAAATTAGAGGCGGAGCCTCTAAGATGGCATTCCCAGTCGGAGACTGGGAACGAGGGAATTGACTAAGTTAGGGCTTTCATCAAATATTGTGTCAATGTAAATGCATCTACACCCAATTCGGTACGCTCTTGGGCGGCTATTATACCTGCTTGCGAATGCCACCAAGCGGCAGTTGCCACAATATCTTCTATGGGAATCTGTTTAGTTGCTGCTTGTGTTAGCAATCCACCCAATAGCCCAGTTAACACGTCGCCGCTACCGCCACGCGCTAAGGCGGGTGTGCTTTCAGGAACAATCCAAACAGCGCCTTGAGGGTTGGCGATCGCAGTTCTTGCCCCTTTCAACAACACTACTGCACCACTTTGCGCGGCAGCTTCTTGTACTGCTTTTACCCTGTCATGTTTGGCATCGGGGACATCAGGAAACAATCGCTCAAATTCGCCAGTGTGGGGTGTGAGTACGGTTACTGCTTGGCGTTTTTTTAATGTGGCGATCGCTCCCATTTGTGCCAATATATTTAAACCATCGGCATCGAGAATTAGAGGGCGATCGCTTTCTATGACTTCTTGCACAATAGGAGTGGCATCTCGTGTTAAACCGGGGCCACAAGCGATCGCATTAAAGGAACTCAGATCGGTTTTTTCTGGTAATTGCAATTGAGCGATGGCTCCGGTTTCCGTCTCTGGACAACCGACAATTAACGCTTCTGGCAAGTGTGACACCAAAATAGATTTCAGCGATTCGGGTACTGCAATGGAAAGCATACCCACACCACTAGCCCTAGCACCCAAACCAGTTAAAATTGCTCCACCTGCATAGCGCCGCGAACCGCAAATCAGCAGTAAATGTCCTTCCTTATATTTGTGAGTAACTGCTGGACGGGGTAGGGGTAGAGTAGCAAGTGCCGTTGCTGGTGTAATACGTTTAATCCTGGGTGCATCTTTTAGAACAGCTTCTACATCAGCTAAAGGAATATCAAAATCTATTAACTCAGCTTTGCCAATATATTCCAGCGCCTGATCTTGGAAAAAAGCTAGTTTCCATAAACCCAAGCAAAAAGTATGAGTAGCGCGAATGGCAGTTCCTAATACAACGCCAGTGTCGGTGTGTAAACCTGAAGGTAAATCGATACTATAAATCGGTACAGACAATTCATTTAGCTGATTAATTGCAGAGGTAATGGGATCAGTAAGGTTCCTTTGTAAACCAAACCCAAATAAGCCATCAATCAACAAATCAGAATCTGGCAATTGCTCAGTTGTTTGATAAATTGGAATGCCCAAACTCTGAGCATACTGCAAGTGCTGCAAAGTTAATTCTTTGAGCTTAGAGAAAGGAGAATAAATCCAAACTTCATATCCGCGAAAGTGTAATTCACGGGCTACTACTAAAGCATCACCACCATTATGACCAGGGCCAACAAGAATTCCGACACGAGATCCCCCCACTTGCGGTGATCCCCTTAAAAAGGGAGTGTTTGAAGGAACGGAGCAAACCTTTTTAAGCAAGACTGGAGGGATCTCTTGAATACGACGGGCAATTAATTCCGCCACCTTTTCCATTAAAGCTACTACAGGCATTCCCGCTGCAAAGATCCGATCTTCAATATCGCGCATCTGCCTAGCAGTCACTACCACTTGCGAAATTTTTTCTTGCCTGTTCTGCATCAGTCCTGAGTCCTGTTACTTAGGGGGAGTTGAGCCAGTGCTGAGTTATGTGTTTTAAGGTAACTGAAACTTTAGCAGATTTCACACAATTATCTTTGGTGTTCTACAAACATTGAGGCTTGATGTTGGGTTTGGTTTCGTTCTACCCAATTCACGAATAAATAAATTCTATATATATTTTTTTTCTAATTGGCTGTAATTATCTAAAGGATATAGGTTAAATTCAGCACGAATTTCATCTGTAAGTTTCCGTTGGATAAAGGGAGCGAGAAGAGTTTTCTTTATACCTCGCAAAGCTTGTTTAGGATTACGCTTGAATGCAGCAACTAGTGGTTCTTGCATACAAGTACTCTCACCTATTTGATCTCTAACATAAATAGCACCTGGAAAAGGTAATGGCTCAATAGGTGTTCCTCGCGCTGCTAAATCTCCCTTAGCACGTGGATGTCCCTCTAAAAAATGGTCAAACCCAGTCAAGGGTTCATCGCGTAGTACTTTATCAGGCAAACTAAACAAGCGGTAATTGATGATATTGCACGTTCCACACAATTTATAAAAGGTTTCTTTGCGAAGCATAATTTTGTTGCTTCCTTCTTGATATTCATAGCCAATATCTATATACCAACCATTACTTTGTGGACTTTCAGCAACATACCTTGCTAATCGTTTGCTAATGCAATCATCAGCATCTACAGGCATTATATGTGTTGGCTGTAGTTCTCGAGCAGCTAATAATCCAACAGCAAGTTTCTTCCTTTTATCTTTCATTTTTTCAGGTAAGGTTGAGTCTGGAATAGGAAAATCAACTTCGATATAATGGACTTGGGGATGATAAAAACTAATTTCCGGCCTTTCATGACAGACTACAATAACCTGAAATTCTGAGGAAGTTTGATTGCAGACTGATCGGAGACATCTTTCAAACAACTTGGATAATTCTGTCCATGATGTTGCTACTTTAGAGCTTTTGATTGGGATCAAAAAAACTAACATATTGCAATATATCCTTGCTTGATTTGATTAGGGAAGTATGTCTCAAATTTTATTGATAAGGGAACTTAGGTTAATGCCCAAAGTTACTTATATAGCGGTTATCAATTGTGTGAAATAGAGACCTAACCCCAGCCCCTTCCCTCTCTTCGAGACGCTGCGCGAACGCAGGGAAGGGGAGTGAGTATCAAAGCCTCTCTCCTAAAAGGAGAGAGGTCAAAATGTATTGCTTCCATTCGAGAAGCGCTATATAAAGCTGAGTTCGTCCGATAGTTTTATTATCAATATTTCATGTTTATGCCAAAATAACAGCACACTTAAGTACTACCTCAAAAGAGTGTAGTTTATATCTAAATTAGTATTGACAAAAATTCTAATTGTCCTATTCCATGAATTAGCTATTTTATCAACTAGGGGAAATTCAAAGCCTAATAATAACGTTTGTAGAGACATTGCATTGCAACATCTCTATAAGCCGGAAAATCCCGTCAACTATTGAAAACTAAGATAATTGGAAGAATTGCTTTGTCTACGTTAACTGCTCAATGCTGACATAGCTGGAGTCAATGTTATGGACAAACTAACAGACTAACTTAACACATATCGTTGAAGTGGATGAATTAATCGGATTTTGGGAATAATCCTCATAGTGTTTGAAAGCATCGTTTTGGTTAGGCTGCACACTATGAGAGCGCGATTTCTAGAAATAAAACAGGTTTTTTGCGGTTTATGCCTTGCATTTTGCTGTATTTTATGGGTTTGTTTGGCTTTAATCCCAGTACAGGCAAACTCCACAGGGTCTATTGATACCTTACGACAACAGCAGCAGAAAATGAATCAGCAGCGTCAGAGTGTGGTTAACGATCGCGATCGCTTAACAAATCTCCAAAAAGAGGCGCAAAAACATCTCACTGGTTTAAAGCAAAATCTGCAAACTACAGATAACTATATCGAAGAGAGCGAATCACGATTACAACTCGCCACCCAACGCCTCCAGCAGTTGGAAACTGATTTGACTGTAGCGGAACGTTCTTATGAGGAGCGGCAAATAGCAACAGTAGCACGATTGCGTTATCTCCAGCGATCGCCTGCATCTGTTGGATGGGCAGTTTTGCTCCAAAGTCAAAATATCAGCGATTTTATCAGCCGTCGTCATCAGTTGAAGTTAGTGTATCAGGCAGACGAACAAATTTTGCTAAAACTCAACCAACAAGCAAGCCTGATAAATCAACAAAAAACGGATGTAGAACAGCAAAAAAACGAAATTGCTTTGATTCGTGAGCAACTACTGGCACAGAAAGCCGATTACCAAACTCAGGCGCAGTCACAATCAGAATTAATTCAACGCCTGAATAGCGATCGCCTCGCCTTGGAAGCAGCACAAAACCAGCTAGAGAGAGAATCCAAAAATCTGGAAGTCTTGATTCAACAAAAGGTAGCAGAAGAAGCGCAAACAAAAACCAACAGCCGTACCAGTGTCATCGTTCGGGGAACTGGTGTAATGGCATATCCTAGCGATGCTTCTACTAGCAGTCCCTTCGGCTGGCGGATGCACCCCGTTCTCGGCTATCGTCGCTTTCACGCCGGGTTAGATTTTGCCGCTGGTTATGGTAGTACAATTCGAGCAGCCGATTCGGGAACAGTGATTTTTGCTGGATGGTATGGTGGTTATGGCAGAGCTGTAATTATCAACCACGGCAATGGTATTACTACACTGTATGGACATACCAGTGAGTTGTATGTTTCTGACGGGCAAGCAGTTGAACGCGGACAAGCGATCGCTGCTGTTGGTTCTACAGGCTTATCAACTGGGCCCCACCTCCACTTTGAAGTGCGCCGAAATGGTACACCCGTAGATCCAGGTAATTATCTTTAACCCAGAAACCAAGTTTTTCTAAGCTGCAAATTTTATCATAGACGTGCTATAATAGGGAAGACTAAGGGCGCGTGGCTCAGTGGATAGAGCAACAGATTCCGGTTCTGTGGGTCGGGGGTTCAAATCCCTCCGCGCTCGTTTTTTCTACATTAACCAATTATTTGTCTACGAATTAGTTAGACTCCTACTTCTGATAAGAGAGCTTCCATAGCTTCCCAGGAGAGTCCTTGTTGAATATAACGAGGCGCTTCAGGATTATAAGGACTGGCTACTCGGTCAATATTAAGGATGTTTGCCCCATCTGGTAGAACTGGTACATCTGCATCAAATGCCGTGGGGCGCATCAAAGAACTAGAAAAGCCTTTGAAAACAGCAATTGTATCTTGCTCATCAGCAATTTCCACCGTTACAAGTAGAACTTCTTGGGGGCGTTTAGCGGTGTATTGTTCCAGTCGCTTACCAATGGAATTCATTTTTTTCAGAGTAGAGGTAGGCTGGTGCAGCGGCGATTACTGTGGTGTAGCTGAACGTCCCTGCTTGCCCAGCTTAATCAGAACAAAATAGCTTAAGTAAAGCACATAAATTACTAAACAAGTTATGCCAAGAAAACCTAAGAACTCAGCCTTGCTATTAGCATGAAAATATTCTTTAAATAGCAATGGAGCTTCAAACCAAACACGACAATAGGGAGTTTTGATCGTATTGGCAGAAAAAGCACAACCCAAAAAAGGGATAAAAGCTAGTGTACCCAAAAAACAATAAACAGTTGTAGCCCAGCGCCAAGAGGTAAAAATCAATTTCAAAGAGCCACTGGTTTGATACTCAATTTCATCGTTGATATCTACCCAGAACCACAGCGAAATCGGGATCAAAATCTGAGCTATCAATCCAGAGATAAAGCTAACTGGATACTGGGCAATCATTAAGTAAATCGTGATTGCTACCAAGCTTGATACTCGCCAGTATATAGTCAATAAGCGTTGTATGGCTTCCGCTTTTTGCACAAATGCCCAAATCAGAAGAATTAGCGGAATAATTACCAGGAATAACACTGCCAATCGGTAATCAATCCAGACGAAAGGGCGAAACCAAACGTTATAGTCCATAGTTTTTCTCAAACGATAAATAAAACATTTTCAACTAAGAGCAAGTATCTATAACTGACAAACCTGTAAGCTATTAGCTAGCTAGTAGTCTATCTATATTACATAACAGTTTAATCACAGCACAAAGCTTAATGTCTAGCTTCAAGACTGCGCTCTAACTTCTTTGTGCAAGCAAGTGGCTCCACAAGTTATAGCATTTCACGCAATTTATACTATAAACACGTTTGTAGGGGCATACAAATGTACATTGGTGTCAACTTAACGTGAAAGCCAGCCTAGAACCAGCTTTTACATATTGTCTCATTGTCTCGTTCCCAGTCGGAGACTGGGAACGAGATTTGACAAAGCTTTTAGCTTACAGCAGATTTCAGGTAAATGAAGTACATATATAAAACCCAAAACCTTGTAGAGACGTAGCAGTGCTACGTCTCTACATGTATTCGATTAGAGCGCAATCTGCTGTAAGTTGACACCAATGACAAATGTACGCGCCTATAGCCAATTCATTTGTTGCAAAGATTTTGGGAAAATATATTACATTTTAAATTGTTTAATTTACTTTCCTCAATCTCTCTATTTGGCAAAAAAACAAGCAACTCAAAGACCTCCAACTTAGATTTTGCACTTACCTGCATTAGCATCAGGGAGTCTGTTAAAAACCTACCCAGAGGCTATATACTTGATACTCCCGGACAAAACCCCAATTTTTTTGGGGGTAAAGGTTGCTTTTTAAGATAAAACTCTCAAAGTTTAACCCTCATACATCCATAACTCCAAATATTTCACCATTTTTTTGCCCATTGGAGAAAATGATGAAAGAGGGAGAGTACGATTTTAGGTAGGAGTGAGGTGAAAGTGCGAAATTTCAGTAAGTAAATCCTGGTTGCTTGCTGACCAAAGGAATAAAAAATTCACTTGTGTAAATTTCTAGTCGTCGTAAACCCGGCATTCAATTGCATCTGGGTTGTCATCACAATACTGTTCTAGAGAGTTTTTTGGCTTGCTTTGGCGTTTGTGGGAAGCTTCAGCTTGCAATTCTTCTACTGCATCCCAAGCAGCTGCACACTCTGGTGAGCCGCTACCGTTAATGTCACAGACAGTACGTGCTTGTTCTACTTCTTCTTGAATTTTCTCTTGGATATCGCTCTTTGCTGTTTCTTGGATGTTGGTCATTGCTTTAGTCTCGTTGTGTGTTGTCAATACTAGTATAGAAAAACTTCAGAAATGGCAAATTTTAGCTTGATTACTAACCATTCTAACCATTGAGCTAATAAGTTAGTACTTTAGCCTGTTGATTTATAACCAATACAGTAAACTGCCGCATCTACAATGCATTCATCTTTATTTTTTAAGATTTTGTGGAATTAGTACCATAGATAAACAATCATACAATATATTTAGATGCATCTATTAGAGAATGACAACCCCAGCTTCTTGGGATGGAGGAGACAAAAGGCTGGCACTAATTTATGTAGGATGCAATTCTTCCCAAAATAAAAAATCAAAACCTACTAGCCCAAAAAGAGAAAGAAGCTCAAAACTCATGGCAGACCAAATGCAGTGGGCAAACGCCCTATCAACCCGTCATTCTTTAGAAGCCGCCGTTACAGATGTGGTGGAACGAGCTGTCTCATCGTTAACAGCACCTGCGGATCTAGGACTGGTATTCATTTCGTCTGCTTTTACGAGTGAGTATTCCCGACTATTACCCTTGTTAGCTGAGAAACTTTCTGTACCAGTGCTAATTGGCTGTAGTGGTGGCGGTGTCATTGGGACGACAGTTGGCGGAGAAACCGAAGAACTGGAAGCTGAACCAGCTATCAGCTTGACTTTAGCACATCTTCCAGGGGTGGATATTAAAGTTTTTCATGTTGTTGCTGAAGAATTACCTGACTTAGATAGTTCTCCAGATGCTTGGGTTGATTTGATCGGTGTGCCAGCATCACCGACACCCCAGTTCATCTTGCTGTCTAGTTCCTTCGCGTCTGGAATCAACGATTTGTTGCAAGGGTTAGATTTTGCTTATCCAGGATCGGTGATAGTGGGGGGACAGGCTAGTGGTGGAGGTATGGGTGGTCGTGTTGCCCTATTTTGTAATGAGACTGAGGGCGAGGAACACCAAAGCCTATATCGTGAGGGTACTATCGGCATAGCTTTGACTGGCAATATTGTTTTGGAAACGATTGTAGCCCAAGGATGCCGACCGATTGGCAAACCATTGCAAGTTACAAAAGCCGATCGCAACATCATCTTAGAATTAGATGAGCAAGTGCCTTTAGTGGTGTTGCGAGATTTGATTGCCAGTCTCAGCGAACACGAACGGACTTTAGCACAGCACTCCCTGTTTGTTGGTGTGGCAATGGATGAATTTAAGCTGGCTTTGCAACAGGGAGACTTTTTAATTCGCGGTATTCTTGGAGTAGATCCAACAGCTGGGGCGATCGCAATTGGCGATCGTGTCCGTCCTGGTCAAAGGCTGCAATTCCACCTCCGCGATGCCCAAGCCTCTGCTGAAGACCTAGAATTACTCCTCCAAAGTTATCAAACCCAACGAGAATCTGAACCCTCTGCTGTAGCTGCCTTAATGTTTGCCTGTCTGGGGCGAGGTGAAGGACTGTATGGTAAACCCAATTTCGATTCTGAACTATTTCGGCGCTACGTCAGCGATATTCCTGTAGGCGGTTTTTTCTGTGGTGGTGAAATCGGCCCTGTTGGTGGCAGAACTTTCTTACATGCCTACACTTCTGCATTTGGAATTTGTCGCCAAAATCAGTTATGAGTTGTGAAATTGTTTGTGGAGGCAGGTAATAGGCTTTGTCTTAATTTACTATGAAATTCTCTCATATCCGAGGCACTATCGCTGCATCCCAAGTATTAGAGAAAATAATTGGAATCTGTTGTCAATGGAGTAGGCAAAAGCTGCCACTGTATTTATTCCTAGCAATGTGTTTCAACCTAGTAGTTGCACCTCTGGTTTATGCAGCTACTGGTGAACAACTTTCTCGCAGTCAATCTTGGGGATTGGGGCTGTTAGGACTGGTAATACTAGGGCTTTTCATCTATCTATTTTTTGTAATGTTTGTACCGGATAAATTATAATAAGTTTTGCACGCAAAGCTAGTATAGCTGTTAGTTTTATCCTGGTACTCTGGGTTATTTAGCTATCTATCGATCAGCCTGCTGCCAGTGATGAACGATATTTCTGCTGCAATTCCAAGCTAATAATACAGGCAATCAACCACAATAAACCTGCCCCGTAGCCAGCTGTCACATCAGTTAGCCAATGTACTCCAAGATAAAGCCGACTGAAACCGATCGCAGCAATTAAGACAACAGCCAAGGCATAAATCTGAAAGCGCCATTCAGGAAATTGCTTTGCCAGAATATAGCTGGTAAAACCGTAAATCACTATTGAAACCATTGCATGACCACTGGGAAAACTGTGTTGACCCACTTTAATAATATGGTTCCACAGTGCTGGACGCGCTCTACCAAATAATAGTTTCATCAAACAATTTAACAAGATTGCACCGACTCCAGCGATGCCCAACATAGTTGCTTGCGAACGACGATTAGAATATAACGGACTAATCGCTAGCCCCAAAGAAGATATCAGCATTACTAGTGGATCGCCAAGAAAAGTGATACTAACCATGATGCGATCGCGCAGTGGTGTATGCAACTTCTGGATCAAGAGCAAAATCGCTTCGTCAAGATTATATGCGTACAACAGTCCAGTGCCACATACAAGAGCGCCAATAGTTCCCAATACCGGAATAAGTTTACTGCTTGTTTGGTTTAATTGTCGCTGCACAGATATTTGAGACAGTACGTCTGAATTAAATATGCTTCGGTTATTATCCCCAACGAAACCAATATTTTCTTTAATGCCAAAGGAATGCAAGTTACTGTCTTCAATGACTGCGGCAGAAGCAAGTGTTTTACTGCTTTTTCCGCGATAATCTAAGACAATTTCTTGAATGAGGAGAGCAATCGCGTTTGAACTTTTATCTGGATGGAAAATGACAAGAACATTCCCTGTGTAACTATTAGCACTAGCTTGCAAGATTATTTCTTCCTCTAATAATCTCGATTCAAGATATCTTTTGAGAGCTTCTGAATGATAAAGTCCATTTACTTTATATCTAGCTCTTCCTTTGACAGCAGTATGTATTGCTTGAACCCAATGGTTTTTATTAGGAAGTTTATGAAAGTGAGGATTACCCATTTGTTATTGATAATTAAATGTTTGGACTGAAGGCTAGAGAAGAGAGATTTTCACGACTTATGGAAAATCCCAGTTCTTTCAGGGCTACTTACTCTTAACCAGGAATAATTTTAATAGTTACTGTATTAGTAACTACACCAGATCAGGTTCGCTGGCAGATTTCAGTTTCAAAGGCTGGGAGTTGATCTTGCCATTGCCGCGCAATCGCCATCGTTTGTTAGGCAAGATAAACATGGTGGCAGATTTTAGCCTCTTAATTATGCTTCTTGAGGTAGAAAGTATTCGTTCCCAAACGTCTGTCCTAACTCTTCGATATACAATAACATTACGTGCTTGGTTGAGCTTGCGTGTATCATCAATTAGATTTATTAGAGCATCAAAAATAGTCCCCACGATTGATTTTGCCATTACCTCTTTTGGCATAACCATATCTTGGGCAGTTTGAATCAGGTGGACTAGATGCTCACGCATTTGATTATCTGAAATTACACCTGTTTTATAATTGATAACGATGGATGCAGCTTTTTGATTAGCACGGACATTTGTAACTCTAGGATCGGATTCTATCGCTAATTTGAGTTTATCAGTATACTCAGTATCTCTGGCTAGCAGAGGAATACGAAAACGAATGCGTCCAGGAATTGTATGGACAATGCTATAAAATATCTTTTGGGATGGCGCTGTTTTTTTAGCTACGCTTTTAGCTGCCCTTTTTGGTAGTCTTTTGTCATAATTAGACCGTTTTATAGAAGTCATAGTACTATTTTTTAGTTTCAAAAAAACAAAAAATTCAACCAAGCTTATAAACTTATGTATTGATGATTTAAGAGAGCGTTTTATTGAACTGCCTTGGCTTTACTTTAGTCATACCTATTTTTGTGAGTAAAAAAAATCTATCTCAGTAGTGAATCTAGCTGTTGACGCTATTAGGTTGAATAAGTTTCTTTAAGACTGTGGTTCGTTAATAATAATGGAATCATTAAGAGGAAGAACTTTGAGGAAGCTACAAGGCAAAGAGCATTAAGCAATATATTCGGGGATTCAGCATCGTCTTTAAAGCCACTAAATCCGATATTTGGCTTTGTGCTTAAATGCTTACTCCCTCTTACCCTCTGACTTTGAAAGTGCTGAGTGGTGTTAGCGGTAGCGAGACGTTGAGGCAGTGCTGAGTAAAAATACTAGTACCCAGTTTGTTTTTCATGCTTTGCGGTGAAACTGGTTTCATCGGGACTGCCTTGCTAATAAATGCTCTCTCCTCCCTTCTTATATGATTATCAATTTTATTTCCAAGTATTTCGCTACGCAGACTTATTGACATATAAGCACTTTAATGCACTAGATTGAGTTACTATACTCTTAAGTAGTAATATCAAGAGTATAAAATTTACTGGATCGGAGTATTGCCCTGATTTCATGCAAGCCTTGCTTATTTATTTTATTTAGTTTTTAGGTATGTGTTTATGCAGCAAGGGTTAAGGTTACTAATTCAACTGGTACTAGAGTTTGCACCTGTTGTTGCAGAGCTAGTGCAAAAGAGAAGTCAAGAAAGTTTAGCTCTGAGTAAATATGAACCGATTGAAGCAATTCCCCAATTACTCAAAGCTTTAAATACTTCAAATAAAAAAAGCAGTTATATTGAAGACTTTGAACAAGAAAGAATTTTACAACAGCAATCAGTAGCCAACAATCACCAGACGCGATTAAGCATAGCCGCGCAAGAGCGAGAAACGGCGCTTAAGTTACCAGAAGTCAATAAAATTCTTGATAGCTGGCCCTTAAGATTATATCCTTCACAAATTTTAGATTCTACCAATTATGAACGCACTCCACTGAAAATTTTTATCGCTCCTCCTCAAGTATATTTTGACCAATTTGACGATAAAAGAGATGAAAACATTTCCCAAATTGAGTTAATGTTGGCTGAAGGATTACGAGATTTTCTTAACAAGCATTACTCTCTACACAGTCAAGTTAGGCCAACGGAGTTGTTAGCAGGAGCTTGGGATAGTAAGCGTTTTCACAGTGAATCAAGTATTAAGGCTCTGTTTGGAATGTTGAAAACAGAGCCAATTTTGATTTTAGAGTCAGAAAATGATGGAGATTATTTAAATTTTCGGATTGCCTACTGGGGTTTGGGGCAAAGTAATTATTATTATAAAACAATTGCTCGTTTACCTTATCGAGAGATTTTGGAAGAGTCTGCTAAAAGACGGGCGTTAGAATGGAAAAAAATTAGAGATGAACTGGTGGCATTGGGGGAAAATTTAGAGGAAATTAATCACATTGGAAAAGAAAATATAGCTAATTTGGCAATTTTAGAAAAGGTAGAAAAATGGAAAGAAAAAGGGATTGATATTAGTAAGTTATCTTTACAATATCAAGTCAACCGTCAAGACTTTGAAAACCTTTGCCAGGTTTTGATTACTTATCATTGTTTGGTTGCTGGTTGGGTAGCAGATGTTTACCACCTGATTGATCATGGTGTAGCTCCGCTACTACCAGAGTTGCTGCCAAGTTTGCTATCAGATACTTTTGATTTACAATCAATAGAGGTTATTGCCTCTGCTTACAAGCAAGTTTACCAAGCTTTGGAAAATGAGCGTTGTTACTGGATTCCAGAATTGGCTTTGCAATTAGCTCAGAGTTTATCTCATTTAAGTGATGCCTACGGTGGTAAACTACGCTCTTGGGCAAATGAACAGCTTAATTATTCTGTGAATACATGGTTACAACTACGTCAAATATCACTACAGGATTCTACTAACCCGCTTCAGGCAATGCAATCAGCCGTCAGCGTCAAAGATGAAGAATATGTAAAAAAGTTAAGAGAATATTTTGTTGCAGTCGGTGATAGTCAGAGTCTTGCTGATGTTGAGGAAATTTTGAATTGCGTCGCCAACCTCAAACACCAAGTTACACTACAACATATCGTTCTCAGCCACACCTTAACTGGACATTCAGAAAAAGTCACATCTGTCATCATTAGTCCTGATTCTGAGAGTTTAGTTAGCGGCTGTGCAGATAAAACCATCAAAGTATGGAATCTTAAAAGCGGCAAACTTATCCGTACTCTCACGGAAGATTTAGGCGAAATTTCCTCTGTTGCGATTAGTCCTGATGGGCATTACCTCGCTGTTGGTAGTTGCCAACACCCTAGAAGTAATGTCAAAGTATGGAATCTCAATTCTGATAAACTCCTCCACACTCTGTTAGGACATCAAAAACCAGTTAACTGCATCGCAATCAGTCCTGATGGACAAATTCTTGCGAGTGGTAGTAATAAAATCAAAATTTGGAATTTGCATAAAGGCGATCGCATTTGTACCCTTTGGCATTCATTTGCAGTTAATGCCGCTGCTATCAGCCCCGATGGTACAATCCTTGCTAGTGGTAGTTCCGATAACAAGATTAGACTGTGGAATCCACGCACAGGCGATCCATTACGCACCCTCAACGGACATTTAGGTGGGGTGAAATCGGTAATCATTAGTCCTGATGGAGAAATTCTCTTTAGCGGTAGCACAGACAAAACTATCAAAATTTGGCATTTAGCTACAGGTAAAGTACTACACACCTTGACTGGACATTTAGAAGAGGTAAGATCCTTAGCTGTTAGTCCCGATGGAGAAATTCTCTTTAGCGGTAGCGCAGACAAAACCATCAAAATTTGGCATTTGCGGACAGGAGAGTTACTGCAAACTATCACAGAACACTCAGAGGCAGTAAACTCTATTGCTATTAGCTTTAATGGTCAATTTCTTGCTAGTGGTAGTTCTGACAAAACCATCAATATTTGGCAGATCAATTAAGCTTTTTAGTCACTCATTTGTTGATTCTTCTTGGCTAGTTCCATGCAACTTAATAAAGCTATCAAAAGCATACCATGCTAAAACATACCAAGGAATAACTTCTAACTGCAACCCTTTATTAAGTAATTGCCGCAGTGAAAGACTAGCTAATCCCAAAGGAAAAAGAATCCGCAGATCAAAAACACCATCTGTTGACTGTTTTATGCGCTGGTTTAAGTCAACGATCGCAGATGATACCCCTGCTGCTGCCTCGGTGTTACCCTCGGAAACATTGGCAAAAATTATTCCTAAATCTTTAAGTGTTGCTAGCACATTTTCTAGACTGCCATCGTTACCATCATGATGGATAACAATACTGCCATGATGGACATTTGTCTTAACTCGATTAATATGGGAGTTTGCTGACAAAGTATTGGCGATACGTTGCATCTTTTCTGGTTGACGATGAGAATGAGCGACTCTCAACCGCAATCTTCCGGGAGTCGAACTTACAACTTTTGTAGATATCGGTTTTGGTGGTGTTTTGAAGCTGGCTTTGTCTATAATTTCCGGCATTTTATTGTAAGTGCTATGACCATTAGTCAACATACAACCGCCTTTTTGACTTGTATGATTGTGGGTTCTTTGTTGTGGGTTTGTTATTTAAGGGACTTCCAAAAAATAAACGATCTATTTTTGTAGGGTGTGTTAGAGGATGTTTGTAAAGTATCAAGTTGTATAAAGATCCCCCCTAACCCCCCTTAAAAAGGGGGGAACCGGAATCTAAGTCCGCGCTTTTTAAGGGGGGAACCGGAATCTAAGTCTCCTTTAAAAAGGGGGATTTAGAGGGATCTAGAATCTTTGATACCGACAAGAGGACTTTTAAAATATCCTCTTAGGTAGAACAACATAACGCGCCCTACTAATTTGATGTTTTGGTAATTGGAAGTCCCTTATGGGGAACAATTTAACTTGCTAATGGGCAGATGAAATTATGCACCATTATCGGCGACATTATCGCCATTGGTAGCACTAGCTTCAAATGCGGGGGTTTCTTTTTCATCAGCAAGTTCTGCTCTGGCTTCGGCTACCATGTCTTCCCAGGTTTCGCCCATTTCTGCAATGGTTCCTTTGCTTCTTTCATAAAGACCAATTCCGCCTTTGATGACTGATTTGACTAAGGGTTTACCAACTCCAGCGACAATGGGCAATAAAACAGGTGCTAAGAGTACTGCACCAATTCCGGCTATAATACCGGGAGCGCCTGCATCTTCAACAAAATCACTAATTTTAGGTGCCATATTCAATTTCCTCCTATTTAATTAAGAAATCTCGGAAAGCTTTTTAAGATACTCTTGTCGGCATAGTTGTATCATCTTGCCGATGGTAGAGCTTTGTGTTGACGGCTTTTGATAATTGGACGCAAACCGTTGACTCCAGCAACTACGGTTGAGCCATTGTTGACTACCGTTGCGGCTAAGGGATTAAGACCAAAGAGAACAGCGATCGCTAATGCTGCTAAATTAGGAACAGCAACAAGTCCTGTGTTTTGCCGAATCAGTTGCTTGGCTTGACGAGCGATCGCGATCGCTTCTAATAAACTATGCAAGTCATTCTGCATCAACACTAAATCTGCTGTTTCGCGGGCTATCTCAGAACCGTTGGCAAAGGATACGGAAACATCGGCGTAGGCTAAAGCTGGCGAATCGTTGATTCCATCGCCTACAAATGCAACCGTTTTACCTTGCTCGTGCAGTTTGCGGACAACTGTTGCCTTTTGTTCTGGAAAAGCTTCTGCGTGAGTATGCGTTGGCAAAATACCAAGTTCAGCAGCAACAGCGGTAGCAGTTCGCTTATTATCCCCCGTTAGCATGTGAATTTCTACACCTTCGACCGTCGAAAGTGCCCTAATGACTTCCCGGCTTTCGGGACGGAGAAGATCACTATATTTAATAATACCTTGAAGTTGACCGTTACTAGCTACATAAATAGCTGAATTTGGAGATTTTTGATGACCATTTAGGGCTTCGGTATCAATGCCACTAGAACGCAAAAAGCGATCGCTCCCAACGTAAACTGTCTCTCCATCAATCTGAGCTTTTACGCCCAAACCAAGTTGATAGTCCCACTTACTACGGGGCAAAATTTCCACTTGCTCTGCTTCGGCATAGCGAACAATTGCTTCTGCGACTGGATGAGTTAAACGCTGTTCGGCGGCGGCGGCCAATTCCAACACCCGTAATCTTGATGTTGCGGGATTGAGACTTTCCACGCTGACAACATCGACTTCTCCCTTAGTCAGTGTCCCGGTTTTATCAAAAACTATGGTATCAACTTCTGCTAGTTGTTCTAGTGCCCGTCCGCTACGGATCAGAATCCCCCGTCGTGCAGCATAAGTTAATGCTGCTAAAACTGTTGTGGGGACGGATACTCGAATACCTGTAGCAAAGTCTAGAGTTAAAACGCTGGCTGCTCGTGAAGGGTTGCGGGTTGCGGCAAATACTGCGCCACCAAGTAGCAAAGTTGGCACAACAGCTTTTTGAGCAAATTTCGTGGCATAATTCTCCATCCGCGTATCGTGGACAGGCGCTTCTTGCATTAACTTAATGCTCTGTCCGGCGCGGGTATCATTGCCTATCCATTCTGCAACAATATAAATTCGTCCTTCGCGTACCAACGTTGAAGCGAAAACTGGTTGTCCTTTTTTCTTTAAGACTGGCATCGCCTCGCCAGTTAGTTTCTGCTCATCTAGCAGGGCTTTACCTCGCAAAATGCTACCATCAACCGGCACTTGTTCGCCAGGGTAAACAATCACTGTATCGCCACGTTGCACATCTTGAATGGGAATTTGTTGCTTTTCGCCATTGCGTTCCACCCAGACAAATTGCCCTAGAGAACTAAGTAAATCTAGAGTTTGTTTAGCAGAAGAACGAGCCGTGCGATCGCGGATATTTTCCCCCACTTCAATTAAACTGAGCATCAGCGATGGTGTGAGAAAATGACCTTGGAAGGTAGTAATAGCGATCGCCATCAAATCCAAAAAGTCAATATTCAATTTTCGCTCTACCCTAATACCTTCCCAGGCTCGTTGGATAACTGGTAGTGTGGCAATGGCGATGGGAAGCACCACTATCAAAGGTGGGATCGATAATCCTAACGGCCCCCCCAGTACTGCTAAAGTAGTCGCAACGGCAGAGAGTTGTAAACCTGGCCAAGATGTTTCTTTCTCGGTTTCCGATAAAGATGTAGAATTTTTGAGAACGACTACAACACTTGCAGCCTGAATCAAATCGTGAAGGTGCGATCGCATCTTCGCATCAGAAACTTTATCAGATTTATAAGTAACTGCAACCGACATTGCCGCAGGCTTGACACGGACATTCTTCACCAGCGCATCTGCTGTTAACAATACTTCCAGACGCTTGGCATAATCTGCATCACAGCGTAAGCGAGGTAAACGAAAGCGTACTCTTCCTGGAGTTGTATGGACAACGCTGTAGTTAACGTTGGGCAACTCTCCTTGAGAGTGTCCATTAGTGTCAATTAAAGAAACTTTTCCATTCCCTTCCAACACAGTGAATTGAGATTTTGGGGGTGATGGTAGTTGCAGTGCTACTTTTGCCATTACTTGTCTTTAATCCAAAATTTTTACACTTCGATGAAAATCAGGCTCTTTACTGAGATAAAGAGAGCAAATTAGCCACCAATCCTACGAGATTGATTAGCTATTATTTGGTTATTTGTCATTAGCTGGATTCGTTAGCTAACTTATCGCTGTGGCGGGATCATTGGCAGATTCAATTAAATTGATTAGATGAGATATTGGTGTTGACAAAAAGCTTTGCATTCGCTTCTGAGAATCTCGCTTCATTCCAGTTTTATAGGTAATGACAACTGATTTCGCAGCGCTATTAACTCGCTCACTTGTAACTGTAGAATCTGATTTGAGTAATGTCTCTAACCGTTGGACATATTTTGGATCGCAGGCAATTCGAGGCACACGAAACCGCACTCTTCCGGGAATTGCATGAGCAATGCTATAAGCTACTTTTACAGGTTTTTTTGGTTGTTGAATTACAGAATCAGTCGAGGATACCGAATTGCTTTTAGTCTTAGAGACTGACACATCCGCAGAGGATAAGGAGAATGTTGCTGATTTCTGCTTCTCTACTTGGCTTTTTGGCTTTCTATCTTGCCTGTCTTTTGTCGTCACCGCAGTTGAACGTGGTTTGAATTGGTTTGTAGATGCTGATATCACTTCTGGATTACCAGCCAACTCAATCAAATTAGCCAAATGCGATCGCATGTCAACATCTGACATTACATCAGATTTATAGGTAATGGCAATTGACCCTACCATCGTAGTATTGACTTGCTGATTGATTACCAAAGGCTCTTTGGCAAGCAAGGCGAGAAGACGTTGCACATATTTTGCATCTTCTCTAATTTGAGGTATGCAAAATGCCACTTGTCCGGGAAATGCACAAATAATGCTACATGCTACGCTTGAAGGCGGCGTTGCTGGGCAATTATTCTCGCCTGTGACTGTTTGCTCTTGTTTTTTGTCTATATCTGCTGCCGTTTCTAAATTTAAACCAGCCATAATCCCCCTCCAGCATTCCGCAATTTGAAACTGTATATTTAAGTTCCCAAGGGTAAGTTCGCCATAATACCTAATGAGAAAGACATCGCAGGCGATTTTAGGTTACTCCACAGACTGGATAACTCTGAGCTTGTTTGGTTCGCTGTTGTTGTGTCTATAATTTCAGCCGTCTGACTAACGGGAGTAGTATGATTTGGCGTTGTTGTGTCTATAATTTCAGCCGTCTGACTAATAGGAGTAGTATGATTTGGCGTTGTTGCGTCTGTAATTTCAGTCGTCTGACTAACTTCTTGTAGGGGTTGGTTAGCCGTTGTTATCCCTAGCGTTGGTGGGTTTGTTTCCAATGCCAATTCCATCAGGCTCACCCAATGAGATAATGGAATCTCACGAGACTTATAAGCGATCGCGATCGATGCCGCATCAAAATTTATACGCACACTTGTAACTTCAGCATCGGTTTTGATTATTCTCTCAAGCCGCCGCCCATAACCTCGATCTTGGGAGATTTTTGGCACATTCAACCGAATACGTCTACCAATTGCATGGACTACGCTGTAGTCAATCTTTGCAGGTGCTGCTACCTCACTAGCCTTCTCAAGATTATTTGTTGACTTTTCTTGTTGGATAGTAGATTTGCGCTCCTCGTTTGATAATTCCGATATCGCAGAACTGGTATTATTACCTTCGTTTTTTTCTAATGTCGGAACTTGAGAGCCAATACAACCAATTACACCACGGGTTGCATCCGCCACAATCATATAAACTGGAATCGATACCCAGCCATGAATTCCCAACCTTCCTGTTACCGCCAAACCTGCCATCATCGGAATTAAGGAAATACCCTGCTCTTTCCAAAATGAAGGCGATTTCCAAGCTGCAAAGGGATCAGTCTTGCTAGGTGAATCAGACGAAGCTTGCGGCTGTTGGATCTCAATATCGGTTTTTAGCGCCAAAATTCCCGGTAATGACAGCTTATCTTCATCAAAATTAACCACCAAACTGCCCGTTTGCTGATTCACAGTAACTTCCCTCACGCCCTCTAGGGAGCGTAAATCTTGGGCTATGCTGTCTAATATCGAGTTAAGACTACTGTCAGTGGTACGGAGTCGCACGCGTCCGTTAGTGACATGAACTATTTGCAAGCCATCAGAGGGCTGTGACTTCGTTGGCTGTGCGATCGCTTTACTTGCACTCTGATTAACTTGGTTGCTTTGTTGTGTAGAGATTAGATTAGAAGATATTTTACCGAAAATATTTAATTTTTCACGATTACTAGTATTTTTAGGCATTTACCGCATTACCCAATAGCTACATCAGGTTAACAATAGATTAAATGTAGCTTAAGCTTGAGGGTCAAGTATGTGCCTTCCGAATTATTTTTAACAATAATAATTCTTATGACAATGATTATAAAACTTACGCGCTGCACAAATCAATTGTGGTAGGCATCTACCAAAATAGGTTGTTACCTCCATTAGACATTCCCTGTCAGAGACTCCTGACTTTACTAAGACAAAGAGAGGGGGAGACAAGGGGACAAGGAGAATTGTCTGCTGCTGCCGTAAGTCACGGGCGGTAACGCCCAAGGGTTTCAAGCCCCCACGATCATCTCTCGATTTAGTGGCTTGTAATCAGGTGGGGACACAAGCCCCATCTGATTACTTTTCTTGTCCCCACATCCTCATGATTGACGAGACAATCTATAAAAGCTGATTTTAGGCTGGCTTTTCCGGTGTTTACTTTGAATTTTCAAAGCATTGGAGCATTCAGAATATCTATTAAGGTTTCGCTCCTTTAAAAATAATTTGCTGATAGCTCTAGATGAAACAGAATATTTTTGCTTTAATCAGATTCACTACCTATATATAGGACTAATATTTGATTTCTGAAAAAACTCAGTACAACTAAGAGGACTTCTTTCCCCTTGCCTATTGCCTATTGCCTTCCTACGCAAATAATTTCAGAAATCAAATCGGATCGCTATATATTAAGTCACTACAATCTGATAAGATTTCCAACAAGTGCAACAACTGCTTGATCTCTTTTTCTTGAAGCCAGCGATTTCAGGTCTTTTTTGGGAAAGGAAAATAAAAAAATGTCTTATCTATTGTGGAAAACTCTGGTAATAAGCCCAGTAGTTTTGGGAGTGACAGTGTTGGTTTCTGCTAGAGCTATGGCTGCTGAAGTAGCAAGTTCTTCTGAGGCAAAATCTGCTCAGACAGAAGCACCAATAGCTTCAATATTCATTCAAACAGAGCAACTAAAATTCAATCAGCAATTGGTTGCTCAGGCAAATACTGATGAAAATAAGGTTTTAGAACAAGTTAACCGCTATAGCAGTGAAGGCAAAAACCAGAATTCACTGTCTCAAGTCACATCAGTTTCTCAGTTTTCTGATGTACAGCCGACTGACTGGGCATTCCAAGCTTTACAATCCCTGGTTGAACGCTACGGTTGTATTGCTGGATACCCCAATAGCACTTACCGTGGCAACCGGGCACTAACCCGTTATGAATTTGCCGCAGGTTTAAATGCTTGTTTAGATCGGGTTAATGAACTGATTGCGACAGCAACTTCTGATTTGGTGACAAAACAGGATTTAGCGACCCTCCAGCGTTTACAAGAAGAATTCTCAGCAGAACTAGCAACTCTGCGTGGTCGAGTAGATGCTGTAGAAGCACGGACTGCTGAACTGGAAGCTAATCAGTTTTCTACTACCACAAAATTGGTGGGTGAAGCTATTTTTGCTGTTACTGATGTGTTTGGCGGTGATACTGGCGATGCTAACAATACTGTCTTCCAAGATAGGGTGCGTTTAGACTTGCAAACCAGTTTCACGGGTAAAGACGTTTTACACACCCGTCTTGCAGCCGGTAATGCACTAGCTTTTAGTCAAGTAGATAATGGTGGTCTTCCTATCGATACTGCTGAAGGCACACAAACTTTTCAACTCGGCAGCACTGGTAACAACAGTGTCATTATAGACTGGCTGGCATATTACGTACCTATAGGCCCAGCCCAAGCTTACTTTGCGGCCACCGGAGGTATTCATAGCGATTATGCTGCCACTAACAACCCTTACTTTGAAGACTTTGATGGTGGTAATGGTGCTTTGTCTACCTTTGCTTCTGAAAGTCCCATCTATCGGATTGGTGGTGGTGCTGGTGCAGCCTTAACTTTACCCTTTGGTAGCGGTGGCAGTTTTTTCAAACCAAGTTCACTAACTGTCGGTTATTTGGCATCAAATGCTAATAATCCTGGAGTAAATCAAGGTTTGCTTGAAGGTAACTATGCAGCTCTTGGGCAGTTGAACTTTAGTGTTGGCGATCGCTTGGCTTTGGCTGCTACCTACGTTCACGGTTATCATGGTGCTGGAGGCGGTAATTTATTTGACTTAGGTGGTGGTTTAGGTAGCACCAACCGCGTCGTAGGAACTGGTCAAGCTAACACCCTAAGCGCCCTAAACGCAGCTTCCAGTAATTCCTATGGTGTATCGGCAGCCTTCAGACCCAGCGACAAGTTGTCAATTAGTGGCTTCGTTTCTTACCACGATGTCACCGGCTTCGGTATAGGTGATGATTATGAAGCTTGGAGTTACGGAGTTGGGGTAGCCTTACCTGACTTCGGTAAACAGGGTAACGTTTTAGGGATTTTTGCTGGTGCAGAACCCTATTCATTTAACCGACCAGGTTTTACTGGTAATGATATACCTTATCACTTTGAAGGTTTTTACAAGTATCGCGTCTCAGATAACATCTCAATAACTCCTGGTGTTATCTGGTTGACTTCTCCTGGTCAAAACAGCGATAACGACGATGCGATTATCGGTACGCTGAGAACAACTTTCACCTTCTAAAGGTTTATGCAATAGTCATTAATACTAATGACTGTAGAAGAAGGCGGCTATCCCAGACACCCCTTGAAAGGCTGGGATTCCCGCCTCTTTTCCTTCAGGAGGCAGAAGGAGGAAGGCAGTTTTTGCTGGAGGAACCCATGCTTAAAAGCGGGGTTTTACGCATGCGGCTGATTATTAGATGACTTTAGGGATTGAAAGCTACAGGCATTGATTTCATACCTCGTAAGGACGGGTTTTCATGCCATTCAATCTGATCTGTATCCAGCCGAAGATTATTAAAGCGGCGGACAATGGTATTGATGGCAATTTGTGCTTCAAGCCTTCCCAGGGCTGCACCAAGGCAAAAGTGAGTTCCTTTTCCAAATGCTAAGTGTGGGTTTTCTGGGCGTGTAATGTCTAATTTGTCAGGGTCTGAGAATTGCTCCGGGTCACGGTTGGCAGCACCAATCATCAGAAACAGCCTTTGTCCTTGGCTAATTTGTTTGCCATCTATTTCGAGATCAGTTACTGCTATGCGGGCTTGCCGTTGTACTGGGCTATCATAGCGCAAAAACTCCTCTATAGTAGTTGTGATTAGCGAGGGGTCATCCTTTAACTTTTGCATCTGATGAGGATTTTTGAGTAAAGCAAGTAAGCCGTTAGCAATCAAGTTAGTAGTAGTTTCATGACCCGCAAAAGTTAAGAAAACGCAATTTGATAACAGTTCGTCGTCATCAAGCGAATTTTCCTTTTCTTGTGCAAAGATGAGGCGACTGATGAGATCATCTTGGGGAGTATGACGACGTTCTTCAAGGATGCAGCGGAAGTATTCGGTCATTTCGATAATACTTTGTTGAGCACTAGTCAAAATTTCTGGCTTCATGCGGAACATACCAAAAAATCTTGCCAAATCATCAGACCATTTCTTAAACTGTTCGCGGTCTGAGGGCTTTGCGCCAAGCATTTGGGCGATGACGATTGCGGGGATTGGGTAAGCTAAATCATGAATAATATCTATCTGACCCAGATCATAGACACCATCGATTAGTTCGTCTACTAGTGTCTGAATTCGCTCTGTCATGCTGTCAATGATACTAGGAGTGAATGCCTTGTTAAACAGCGTACGCAGACGCGTGTGTTCTGGAGGGTCGGAAAACAGAATCCATTTTGATAGAGTTTCAAGAAGTGGAAGTATTTTTTGTTGCTCTAATTCTGGTAATTTACTAACAGGTGGACGCTTGGCCGAAATCCGTTTGTCTTGCATAGCAGCTGCAACGTCTTTATAGCGCATCAGATACCAGCCCCCAAAAAAATCACTCCAGTAAACAGGATTTTCTAATAAAATACGGCGGTAGGTAGGATAGGGATTGGCTAGTACTTCAGGGGTAGTTAGATTGTATCGGTCTTTTTCTCGATTACTCGATGACGACATTAGTTAGAAGCGATTAAAAATATGACTCAATAATTTTATATGTAGTGGCATCCCTGAGCATAAGCAAGATTCTAGAATCCCGACGGACAGGACAGTATAAATTACTCCCACAAAAATCATACAGGATTTTATTGGCTCAGTTTTTTGCCTTAAGTAAGTCGGCGCAATTAAAGCTAACTGACTGGGGCTGTCATTTGTCATTGGTCAAGGTTTTAAGCCTATTTACGTTTCTTAATATAATTTGGTTTATTGCCAACGACTTACTTATGGCAAAAACAAGGGTTAAATTAGCGAAGACAAATGATAAATTTTTAAAATGCGAGAACTTTACCCAGCGATCGAGCCTTACTTAGAAGGTAGTTTGGAGGTTTCCGATCTTCATACCATTCATTTTGAAGAGTCAGGGAATCCGCAAGGTCAACCCATTGTTTTATTGCATGGAGGCCCTGGTGGTGGGTGTCCACCTTTTTATCGGCAATATTTTCACCCAGAAAAATGGCGGTTGGTGATGTTTGACCAGCGCGGTTGTGGTCAAAGTACGCCCCATGCTGAATTACGAGAAAACACAACTTGGGATTTAGTCAGTGATATCGAAAAACTGCGCCAACATTTAGGGATAGAAAAATGGGCGGTCTTTGGTGGAAGTTGGGGTAGCACTTTATCATTAGCTTATAGTCAAACCCATCCCTCTCACTGCACGGGGCTAATTCTCCGTGGTATCTTCATGCTGAGGCAAAAAGAGTTGCGATGGTTCTATCAGGAGGGTGCTAGCTATATTTTTCCTGATGCTTGGGAAGAATAGTGCGATTCGTTGATTAGTGAATCACGGTAGTCAATCCGTACATAACTAATCCAGCCCGACAGCCGATTACTGTCACTAAAGGCTGAACTCTCGGTCAGATGCAAGTGCAAGTCTTGCCATTCAGACTCAGAA
>NZ_JAYGHD010000045.1:0-26635 GCF_034932245.1 Nostoc sp. UHCC 0251 | reverse complement strand
TTATCCCTCTTCTAAGAAACCAGATTTACTGAGGGTTGAGGAATAAGTTCAAAACCAAAAGCCTGGGCTTTTTTGTGGAGATTATTAACCATTCGCTCTCGGTAACGCTGCTCATAATAATCCATGCCAGGATCGGTATAATCTCCACCTGATGTCCAAAGTTTGTAAAAAATGCGGGCAATTTTATGAGCGGTAGCAGTAATAGCTTTAGGAGAGCCAAGCCGAGAACGTAAGCGGCGATAAAATGCACCCAAAGCAGAATTACTTTTTCCGGCAGTTTGTGCTGCCATGCGGAAAGCATTGGCGGCGCGGTTGGCTACAGGACGAGTCTGAGAACTCTTAATTTTGCCACCAGTAATGCGGCTGCCAGGGCAAAGACCAAGCCAAGAAGTAAAGTGTTTGACTGTGGGGAACCGACTGGGATCTAAACCAACTTCAGAAAGAATGATTTGTACTGTCAGGACACCAAGACCGTCAACACGGGTAAAATCTACACCACTCATGCGGTAAAGATGAGTACGCAAATCAAAGTTAGGCTCATTGCCTTGAGGTTTATGGCGAATATGCTTGGGTGGAGAAAGGGGAGACTGCGAAATATCAATTTTGTCGTTAAATTGACTTAAGCAATCCTCAATCTGGCGGTCACATTCAGCGATTTGGGATTGGTAGACATCATAGAGATGTAGCTCTTGTTGCAAGACAAACAAATGTTCTTTTCGGTAATCACCATTAAGCGCAGCTGCAATCTCTGCTTCACTACGTTTGACACGGTGATGTTTTTTGGCTGCAAGTATTTGTGGGTCATGTTCACCAGCAACAATCGCTCGTATGATTGCCATACCTGTAGTGCCTGTAATATCGCTGACTGCTTGATGCAGTTGTATGTTCATTTGAGTTAAAGCTTTCTGCATCCGTTGGATATGAACACTGGCACTTCTGATGAGACTATCACGTTGGCGGATATAGCTACGTAAAATACAAATTTCATCTTCTGGACGAAAAGAACCTGACAACAATCCATAACTGTGCAACTGTTGCAGCCATTGGCAGTCTAAAACATCTGTTTTGCGACCAGGTAGAGTTTTGACGTGGTGAGCATTGACCAGGTTGACCTCAAAGCCACGAGTCTCCAAAATTTGAAACAATGGAATCCAGTACACACCTGTTGATTCCATTGCCACAGTCTCAATCCCAGACTCAGTTAACCAATCAGCGATAGCGTACAAATCAGCCGTGTAACAACCAAAACGTCTCACACATTCGTTGGCACGTCCTGATGGCACACATACCCAATGATTTTGGGCACCAATATCAATACCAGCAGCATTTGGGTGAATCGGAGAAAGCTTAGATGCTTGATTGGGAGATTGCCGTTTTTTCGCCATTTTGGTTCTCCTAGTCTCAAATTTTCTCAAAATTGAGAGTGTGCCCTGACCCAGGTTGACGGAATTATACAGTCTTCTAAACGGGATAGCGTCTAAACGCTTCACCAATGCCATTGCCGTCACAACCTAGAACCACGCTTTTGTACGGGCGAAGAACACCATTGAGGGAGCGGTCTTAACTGTCAAGACACAATTTTAATATAAACTTTTTTCGGAGATATCTATTGGTTTCTTTCATCCATTGCGGACATAGCCTCGTCCGTCAACCGCTTTTGTTACTACGGGGAAATAAAAATTGGGGCTAAATGATGAAACCTAGATTTGGTGGGAAGATTAGCGATCGCAAGCTAATAGAAACCTTCAAACAAAGCTCTACACTTAAAATCCTATATGGGCAAGGGTTAGAAATTATTCTGTGCCGAAGGTAACAAAAGCGTCCGAAGAAAGCCAAAGTTTTCATTATAAGGACTTATTATAACGCACTTCAACCACGGTATGTACATTCCCGCGAGGCGTGAAATCTGCTTTCACAGTCACTTCCAACGGATCACAAGCAGCTACAAAATCATCCAGAATTTGATTGGCAGATTCTTCGTGGGAAATGTAGCGATCGCGGTAACTGTTAATGTAAAGCTTAAGTGCCTTCAATTCCACTACCCGTTCATCAGGCACATAGGTAACGTAAATTGTCGCAAAGTCAGGATAACCAGAAAACGGACATTTACAGGTAAATTCCGGCAAAGTAATGTTAATGTCATATCGCCTCCCCACACGCGGATTTGGAAAGGTAATTAGTTTACCTTCGGCAATGTCGCGTTCGCCATACTTCATTTCTTGGCTTGTCTGGGATACACTTTCAGATAATTTGTCACTTGTCATTAGTTATTTTACTTATCTTTACGTTCTTCTAGTAATTTTATTCCTAACTCCCCACTCCCTACTCTTCATTCCCCACTCAATACTCTTTCTTCTCCCAGTCTGGACAATTTTCATCTTCACAACCGTGGGGATGCATGGCACAAACTAACAAATTACCACTATAAACTTGACCGTGGTAGTGACAACAACCTATACAGGCGGGATTTTTTTCGGCTGTGGGTTCAAGTGAATAAGGAAAACCTGAATCTACATCTGTTACAATGTCTTCCAGTTCCCAGTAAGCTTCAAACATTGGTTCAGCCAAATCCTGTAAATACTGATCGACTTCAGTGACAATATTAGGGACTTGCTCGGTCATTTCTTCCGTTAGCTCAAAAAAAGCGTCTACCATTTCACTCATTCCCAGGAAGAAACGCTCTACTTCATCAGCCACTGTTTCGACGATATCTACTAAATCTTTTTGCCACTGTTCCATAAAATTGACGCCCTTACAGGCTATAAACAGGACGGTTTGTGTTATTTGGCTAGAAGCACTCAAGTACACACTAGGCAATGTATCTTATCAATTTTCTATCTGAAGTGCCATGTCAAAGTGCCACTTACTTATATTTTTAGCAAAGAATACTTTTTATTGATCGCGTTGCAATCGTTTCAACTCGTCTTGCAGGTTTAGCACTTCTTGACGTAGCTTATCCACATTGTCATCAGCTGATGCCTGTTTCACCGTTGGTTCTTCATCTTCCTCTAAAATCTCAATGCGTCGAGGTTCAGAAGGGGGTGTTTTCTCAGAGGTTTCACCAGATGGTTGGGCTTGTTGGGCTTGCTTCATCATATCTTCAACGAAGCGGCGAGCTTCTTCTGTGTTCATTTCGCCCTTTGCCACCATCTCATCTGCCAGTTTTTGGACTTGCGATCGCACTTCCGCTAATTTTCCCCCTGCTTTCTCACCCGCGTAAGAAGCTAATCCAACACCGAGGTAAAAAGCTTTTTGAACAATATCTCCAAAACCAGGCATTGTTGCTGAACGCTCCTACAAATAGGGCGACCCGGAGACTACGCCTACCACAAGCCTCCCGTGTTGCTGCTACCTTCCGGTTCTGACAAGATTTGGGTGTTGCAGTCGCATAGATCCAGGTCTTCTAAAACCATAACATAAAAATTCAGTAAGTGTGTGTTATTCCATAACAATTCGCCATTCATAAAGCTGATAGTTGACGCAGCCGTGTTTCACCAACGGATCATCAGCTACAATTGCTTCTGCTTCTTCCTTTGAGGCTGCTTCAAACAGCAACATTCCGCCTCTTTGCTCTGCCCAATAGCCTGTCCGCGCTTTGTGTCCTTTAGCAATCAAGCCCTGAATGTAAGCTTTGTGAGCAGGTACATATTGGTCAAAGGTAGGTTTATCAACTTTCCCTTCTTCAATTTTTACAAACCACGGCATTTTATTCTTAACTCCAGTTGCAACAGATATACTGCTTTATGAAGAAGGGAGGGGAAGGGGTAAAGGGAAAGGGGGAAGGGTAAAAAAGCGAGTGGAATTGTGGGCGAAATAATCCTTATGAAGAAGGTTTCGTAAAAACCTTGCCCCTTGTGGGCAACCTAATTCATACCTTTACCCTTTACCCTTTACCCTTTAACCTTTACCCCTCTTTTTTATTTAGTGGGCATAGTGACTTCCCAAATTCCTTGATTTCCACCATATTCCAGAACATAAATTTTATTGTTGATCATCGCAGCGTCAATAGGATTACTAAAACCTTCAACAATGCGCGTAGCATTAAGTTGATAGTTGCTAGTTCCTACTTTAGTTAAGTTTAAATGCAGTAAATCTTGGCTGGCATCTTTAAAAGGGCCTGCTAATGTTTCGCCAGTGGGGTCGCCTGGTGTCCAACTCAACATGAATCCATCTCTGTTGAATTCTTGACTCAGTACTCCTTGTGTATCAAAAACTAAGCCCAAAGGAGAACGGTGTGTTGTAAAGCTGCTAAAAGTTTGCCCAAGAACACTAGCGTCTTTGACTTTACCATCTACAGGATCGCGGTAACTGTCTGCGTCTGGTCCCAAATTAGGAATTGGTTCAATTAAGTTTACATTAGGTCGAATAGGAAAAGTTGGATCGTTACGAAAGTATCCCCTTTGGACGGCGTTAAATTTGGGGTTTAACAAAAGGTCTTTGGCAGGATCATAATTGGGAAATTGTTGTGGGTTGTCTGTGCCACCAATACGCCAGGGAAAGCCGTAATGACGACCTAAACGGAGCCAATTTAATTCTTCTGACATGTCGCGATCGGGACCATTTTCTGTGCCAAATAAATCTCCATTGGGTGCAAAGGCCATATCGAAAGTATTGCGTATTCCTTCTGCAAAAATATAGCCAGCTGCCTTTAAAGTTGCTCGATTGTTTGCAAGAAAAAGATTTCTGCCATTAGTAGGAAGACGGAGTATACAGGCGGTTAATCCTACTTCGCGAGTATCAGGATATAGTCCATTAACAGACTGAACCTCACCGTGGTCAGTACGAGAACCGCTATTAACATAGATAAAGTTACCATCTGGGCTAACAACCACACCGTTGAAGCCATGATCATAGGCTGTTCTACTTTTGGGATAGCCTGCACTCTCAGCTAAGGTAGACCAGATGCGCTGTCCTGTAACCGAATTAATTACGCCTTTAACAATAATTCCTTTGGTCTGGTTATTCTCAAGGTCTACATTGCCAACCAAAAAAATTGTACCCTTAGGACTAATGGCCATCCCCTGAGTCTCACTTAGATTATGATTACTAGAGTTGTACACAGGTGTACTCTTAGAGGAGTTTAAATCGACTCGATAAATCTCACCATTTCGTTTGAGGTAATAGAGGGTATTGTTTCCTGGAGCTTTTGCAATCCGAACAGAAGGAGAGACCGATAACGTATTTAGAATATTGCGAATCTGAATATCAGAACGCAGGGCTTTAGGTACAGCATTTACTTTAGTAGCGCCATAATTTAAGATAACTATTGCCAATAACAGCGTCTTAGCTACGAAAAAGTAACTTTTGAGAGTAAACTTCCCAATAAATCTGCGTTGTTCTTGTTTGGATAAGTTAATGCTATTCATTATTTTGTTCATAAAATGGTGATAAATTAAAGTTTAATGACTGTCGGCTCGCTGATTTTGCAAGGGCAAGAGGTAATTTTGTCTTGCACAACTTGGAATTTAGCACATAACAGAGATTCAGGTATTTTCATGGATGAAAGAACCTGTTTTTGAAGCGATGTGCTTCTATCCATCCTTGTACGGGAATATCATCAATTCGCTCAGAACTTATTTCCACCCTTTCCTCGTTCATATCCACACCAAAATTTAGCTGGCTTGCGATCGCTGTTCTCCACACTACCGAGAAATGGTGTTCATAATGCGATTGAGTTGAAAAATCTTCCTATTCCTTTCCCCTCAAGGGATTAATTCCTTTTACCATCTTAAAATCATCGAACCTACAGTATAGTAGGCGACATAAGCGTAATTAAATAGAAAAATGGGTGCTTTAAAATCGCTAATTGAGAAAGGGCGAATTTGGATAAAGCTTTCAAATAAAGAACGCTCACTCTTCCTGCAAGCCCTAGTTCTACTGCCTTTGGTCGCTCTATTGTTGCGGCTGTATGGACTCCAACGCACGCAAGCAGCCTTGATTCTGTGGACTGAACCTACCTCATCTGAACCGTCAAAAGTACAAGTTCCTCTAATTATCGCTACAGCCCAGATGGTTCAGAGTGCAGCTCGATATAGTAAATTGTGGACGAATTGTCTGAAAAAATCCCTAGTGCTGTGGTATTTACTACGCTGTCAAGGGATTGCGGCCCAATTACAGATTGGAGCGCGACTGGAGCAAGGACAGTTCCTTGCTCATGCTTGGGTAGAATATCAGGGGTTTGTGGTGGGAGATTACCAAGACGTGCCGCAGCATTACACCCGGCTTGACCGCCTCAATAGCGAACTCAATCGCTACATTGCGTTGCTTTAAATTTCGGTCTGTGCTAAAACCTGACCAAATAAAGGCTCCTTAATTTAAATTAGAGCAGATTCTACCGTAAGATTTGCGACAGCACGACCCGATATTTAGATTGCTCAATTCCGAACTCAATCACCATGTCTTCTTACCAATGACCTTACAATTACTCCCACAAGAGTCTATTAAATATAAAACTGCCAGCCCAATTGCAAATCTGTGCCCCGAAATCAATTTACTGCTGTGCTGTAGCCGCACCAACATTGACACGTCCACAGCTTCCCAAATTCACAAGCTACTGCAAACAGACCTCGACTGGGATTATCTTCTGCAAAAAGCCTATCAGCACGGAGTTTTCCTCCTCTTGTATGAAAGCCTTCAGAAAACTCACCCAGAACTAATACCTCAAAATATCTCTGATCAACTACACGCTTATTCCCAAATAAAAACGGCTCGGAACCTATTTCTTGCCAAACAACTCTGCCAAATTCTTGACCTACTTGACACTGATAATATCAGCGCCATTCCCTTTAAAGGCCCCACCCTCGCAACATTAGCCTACGGCAATCTGGTACTGCGAGAATTCAGCGACTTAGATATCTTAGTTCGCAAAGATGACTATCTAAGAGCTAAAGAGTTATTGATTCGTCAAGGATATCGGCACAAATATTTTCCCGAACATGAAGTTGCCTCCTCTCAAGCTCAACTAATTCGGGATGATGACAAAGTGGGAATTGATTTGCACTATGACATAGTGCCAAAAGATTCTTTTTTCCCACTGGATTCCACGCCTTTTTGGGAGCGTTTACAGCCCCTATCGATCGCAGGTCAAACAGTTGCTACCCTACAACCAGAGGATGCGCTGTTAGTTGCTTATATTCACGGAAGTAAGGAAGATTGGCCGCTCAAACGAGTCTGCGACTTTGCAGAACTAATTCGCGCTTATCCGCAGCTTAATTGGGAGCAAATCCTTGAGCCAGTTGAGCGTTTGGGCAACAAGCGAGGATTTTTGTTGGCTCTGCTTCTAGCTTGTAATCACTTAAGCCTACCACTACCAGAGGTAGTGTCCCAAAAATTCAAAGTTCCACCCCAATTGCGATTTATAGCAAAACAACTTTACCAGCAGCTTGTTTGTGATGCTGAGTTGGAAAACCAGCTAACTCCCTCTGATGGACTTAGCTTCTTTATTGGCGGACTCAGCTTAGTTCGGATAGCGAATACAGATAGCTTTAGGCTGAGAGTTCAATACTGCTTGGATATAGCTTTTCGCGTCAATGAAAGAGACCGGGCATTTTTTCCACTCCCAGACTTTCTCTATTTCCTTTATTACCCGCTGCGGTGGTTGCGATTGATTAAAACCTACAAATTTGGAAAAGATAAAATTCTTAACTTGTCGAAACTACTGAGATACAGTTAAGATGCTGTCAAAATCCTTTCCTTCATGATGCTTAACTTGAATGACTCAAATGATTTCTCCTTTCTCGCTCCAACTTACCATCCCTGCTAATGTCCTGGCTCAAGAGCTAGGGGGTGAAGTGGTTTTAGTGAACCTCGAAAATGAGGCCTACTACAGCTTGAACAATGTGGGTAGCCGAATGTGGCAACTCTTGATTGAGCAAGGAAACCTTGAAACAGCAACACAACAATTGTTGCAGACCTTTGCAGTGGATGAGCCGACACTGCGTCAAGATGTGGCTGAATTAGTAGATGAATTGGTGCAAGAGGGTTTGCTGGCAATCCCATCAACTTAAGAGAGCGTGGTATAAATAATGAGTGGGATTGTCGGTCTGATTAAGAGTAACAACGAACCCATCAATCTGTCCCTACTGCACCAAATGACTGACTTCATGGCGTTTCGCGGCCCTGATGCCCAGGCAGTTTGGCACAAAAATAAAGTAGGGTTGGGACATACCCTCTTAAGAACAACCTTTGAGCAGGAACATGAGCAGCAACCATTTACCCTAGATCATCAAGTGTGGATAGTTGCTGATGCGCGGTTAGATGGTCGGAAAGATTTGCTTGCAGCTTTACAGGCAAAGGGTCGAGAAATTGCTGAGGATGCGCCGGATATAGAATTGGTTTTACACACCTATCTAATTTGGGATATTGCTTGTGTAGACCACTTAATGGGCGATTTTGTTTTCATTATTTGGGATGAAAGACAGCAACGCCTCTTTTGTGGACGTGACCAGTTTGGCATCCTACCGTTTTACTACGCGCAGGTTAACAATACTCTAATTTGCAGTAACACCCTCAACACTATTCGCTTGCATCCACAGATATCAGCGAAGTTGAACGAGCAAGCAGTGGGGGATCACCTGCTGTTTGGTATGAATATGGAGTTTAACACCACTACCTTTGCCGATATTCAGCGCCTTCCTCCTGCACATACACTGATTTGGTCGGATGGAAAAGTGCGAGTGCAGAGGTACTGGCAACTACAGCGTTGTCTGCCATTAATTCGTTACAAACGTCCAGAAGAATATGTCGAGCATTTTTACGAACTGTTTGAGCAAGCAATAAGCGATAGAGTCAGGACTGACAAACTCTCTACTCATTTGAGTGGGGGGATGGACTCAACTAGCATAGCGACGATAGCACAAAAGGTTCTGGCTGCTAGGGGAAAGCCATTTGACTTTCAGGCGTTTACCCTAAGTTCTGAGCAAGAACAACAGGAAGATAGTTATGCGGGTTTAGTAGCAAAAGAGATCGGGATTCCGCACAATTTTGTAGCCACTGATGGTTATGTGCGTGCGGTTCCGTCAACACAACGACGAATGTGTTTACCCGAACCGTGTCTTAGTATTCCTGAACGAGACCCATTTCAGGAACTCACAAAACTGTGTGCGGCTCACGGACGGGTAGTATTGACGGGCTTTGGTGGCGACCCAGCTTTGTACTTCGGCGAATTTTATTGGTTGGAGTGGTTAAAGCACGGTTTAATTGGGCAGTGGCTAGCGGTGCAACTACATTATGTTTCTTTGTACCGTCGCCGTCCTACTTTTTATTTCCGTCAAGGATGGCGGTATTGGCAAAAGATTGCTCAAAGCATATCACCATCTCCGACTTGGATTAATCCGGCTTTTGTCAAGCGGATGGATTTAGAGGCTCGCTGGGAAAAAATTTATGCAGATTCGTTAGACCAAATTTCCCGGTATGGGATGGGTAATTCTCCTTACTGGTCGAATTTATTTGCTTGGGCAGATCCGGGCTATAGTTCAATTCAGCTTAAGCACTATTTTCCTTTTTTTGATTTGCGGTTAGTTAATTATTTAATAGCTATTCCCCCCGTGCCTTGGTTAGTTAAGAAGACAATATTGCGGGAGGCAATGCAAGAACGTTTACCAGAAGCAGTACGCAATCGTCCTAAAAAGGTGTTTGATAATCCCCAAGATTACTCAAAAGTCATGCAAGAGATGGCAGGAGGATGGATTAGCAATTTGTTGAGTGAAACACCAATTTTAGCTGAATATGTTGATAATTACGACTTATTAGCGTTGTTAGAAAAGCCAGAGGATATAACTACAGGGAATCGTTTCTTAATTGAAAGGACTTTAGCGTTTGCCTATTGGTTGCGAACTCAAAAAACGGAAAATATTTCGGCTCATAAAAACACTTTGCTGATATGAATGAAATTTTAATCAAAAAAAGTAGATGTTTTGCCAGTAACTAAGTTATAAACTAACCAGCTATGGTTCTAGTAAATAGAAATGAAGTTTGAAGGAAGTAAAAAAATGAAACAATCTGAAAATAACGATAATCGCCTAACCTATGAACAGCCTAAGTTACGCAAGCACGGCACAATTCACGATATGACACTTAACGTAAATTTACCCGGCTCTGTTGATACAGGAAGTTACGCAAATACACCTGTATCTTAATTTCTTCACAATCTAGCTGGCACTGAAACTAGGGTTGCTATATTTACTTGGGTTGTCTATATAAATCCATGTAGAACTAAATCTTTAAATCCAGATTATAGTCATGCAACAAATCCAGCGGTTTAAGAAGATAGGGTGGGTATTGCCCACCTTACAAAACATTATCCATCTTTAATGGCTGGCGCTCCCATAACACTACTTGGAATGAAGGGATTGGAGAGTTAGCCAGCAGCGAATAGAAAGATATAGGAGTCAAGTTGAGGATTTTATATTAGGATGGACAATAACAGAAACTACCAATTCTACTATTACCAAATTTACGGCTTAACTCTACGCACCAACCAACCGCTTGCAGTAGTAGCTTCCTTAAGTGAGGCAGCAGATGTATCTGATGTCTCCATTCACCTAGCTAGGACATGGGAAGAAAGCCCAATGCCTCTTCCTCCATCCGCTTGGCAACCTAGCCCAAAGCATCCTCTATTAAAGACAGCAACCCTGGAAGAAGGAACATACTTGCTGCTGTCATTTATTGGAGATGAACAAGCTTATGCAGAATTTGTCATCAACCCTAGCGGTGAACAGGTTTGGATGGCTGTAGGTGAAGGAGCAAACCAAAGATTTGTTGATTCACTCTTGCTTGGTATTGTACTAGGATGTATCTTGCGAATACGTGGAGTCACCTGCTTACACGGCAATGTAGTCATTGTTGAAAATCAAGGAATTGCCATTCTTGGGGCTAAAGGTGCAGGTAAGTCAACAACAACCGCCGCTTTACTACAACATGGTGTGCGACTTCTTGCAGATGATGTTGCTGCATTGTCGGAGCAAAAAAATACTTTTTTGGTTCAGCCTGGATATCCAGGTTTGCGTTTACATGAAGATGTAGCAACTCAGTTATATGGCTCCTACAAACATCTAGAAGTTCTCACACCAAAACCAGAAATTTGGCCAGCTAAACGTAATCTTTATTTATCAAATGATAAAGAATTATTTCTCAAAATTCCAGTTTATTTAGCTGCTATTTATATTTTGGAAAAACGCAATCTGAATCTACAATCAGTTTCGATTGAACCAGTTTCACTTACGACTGGTCTTTTTTCTTTAATGCAGAATACTTATGTTGACTGGATGTTAAACCAAACAGAGCAAAAAAATGAGTTGCAGTTATTGAGTAGATTAGTGTCTACAGTACCTGTACGTAGAGTTTATCGACCAGACAATCTAGCTATGCTGCCTCAGCTTTGTGAAGCTATTATTAATGATGCTCATACAACTCATTTAAGTTATTCTAAATCTTAAAATATGGAAATTAAATTAGAACAATTAGTTAAATTTTATGAGAGAGCTTTAATTAATAAACCAAATAATCCTCAGATTTATAGTCAACTATCAGAACTATATTACGCTCAAGGAGATTTAGCAGCAGCAATTGAGGCTTACCAAAAAGCTGTGCAAATTCAGCCGGATTTAGAAGCATCTAACAATACTATTCAAAGGTTATTATTGGCTCAGAATCAGACACAAAATAATGATAGTAAATTATACAACTGGATTACTACTGATATTGAATCAGTGGCTTGTTATCCCGATGTTATTGAAAATATTTGTATAGGTAAAATAGATGGTATTTTGATTAAGCAAGTTTTCTCTATAAAAGAAATGGAGAGAGTAAAAGAACAAATAATAACTCTAAAAAATAGAACAAAAACTACGCTATCTTGGGAATTAATTGGAGAATCTTTAACCAATATTAAAGGAGAAATAAAGCATTATTATGAACAATGTTTTATATTTAACTTACAGTTAAAAGAGATTTTTGAAAATAATTTTGAGCCGAGAGTATTATCTGTTTTCAATGCAATATCTAAAATCCAAACTTTAGAATTAGCTAAACAAAACTCTGAAAAGGCATTTATTCCAGCACAAATTAGAATACTCTATCCAAATAGTGGTGGATATAAAGCCCATACCGAACACGAACTATTTGAGTTTTATCATCTTTATGAACATTTAAAACCAGTTGTCCAACAATTTGATATACTCAGTTATTTTTTGGTTATTGATAAGCCAGAAGTTGGTGGAGAATTAATTCTATATGATTTTTTAAGTAAGCAGACAACATCTGTAATGAAAAAAAATTTTTATACTGATAAGTTAGATGAATATTTAGAAAAATTTAGGAAACAAATCATTAATCCTAATATAGGTGACATGGTGATTTTTAATGGAGGCAGAATTTGGCATAAAGTTGCTGATTTTGATGGAGAAAAGCAGCGTATTTCTGTAGGAGGATTATTAGCCTGCTGTCAAGAAACTCAAAAAATATTCTGTTTGACTTAATATCCAGTTTTAGGGTTGGCAATGCCCACCCTACGATATTTTTAGTTTGGTTAAAAGATAAGGGAGCATCCACTTTCGGCGGATCTACCTTTTTAGATGAACCATATAGTAGGGCTTTTGGAGTACCATAATTATGTTTCTTCCAAAAGTGGATGCTCCCAAAGATAACTAAGAAGAAAAAGTTTTTTCAATGCAGCCAACTCTAGCCGACTCTCTCAATATTATTCTTCCTGCTCTTGCAACAGAGCTTGCTACGTCAACATCATTATCTTACTTACAAAAACTTGCCAAGCTATCAGCCCCTATTCCACGAGCGGGTTTTGAAATTCGTCTAAATAGGGAAAACCACCAGGTTGACTTACAGCAAGGGATTTTTTACCAAGATGACCAACCCAAAATTTTAGCTAATCATCTTTCTGCTCTTGCTTCATATAACCACGAATTTAAACAACCTGTTTGGAGCCGGATTTATCAATTTTGCGAAGTTTGGAGTAGCCCAAATTCCTGTATTAAAAATATCAGTGAAATTTGGCTAGAGTTCGATATTACTGATTCAGCAGATCAACAACTAACTCCTTCTATTTTTCTAGGTATAAAAAATTGCAATTTGCTTGAATCGGAAGAAACTTTTCATGTGGTTAAATCTGCTTTAGAATTACTCTGGAAAGAGCCAATTTCTGATTCCCTATTTAGTAATTTATATCGTTGCTTTACTGCTTGTGTAAAGCCTGCTTATATCAGTCATGTTGGCATAATGTTGTCGCGTCAAGGAGAAGTTTTGCGAATTAATGTCACTAAGCTTTCTGTATACCAAATAGCTACTTATTTACAACAGATAGGCTATACTCAAGCACCCGATGAAATTGAAAGATTGGTTAATGAGTTATTAGATATTTTTGATGATGTCAGGTTGTGTTTAGATGTTGGTACAAAGATTTATCCCCAAATTGGTCTAGAATGTTTTTTTGAACAACAATCTGGATTAGATCCAAGATGGTTGCCTTTTTTAGATGATTTGGTAGCAAAAGAATTATGCACACCCAAAAAACGGGATGCACTAATAGCTTGGGTTGGTTATACAACCCCCAGCAACAGCAAGGAACCTTGGGCTAGTCATTTAATTGCTGAGTCTTTATTGCAACCACCAGAAAGTTTAAGCATTTTAGACCGTAGATTAAGCCATATTAAACTTACTTATAAGCCTGAATGTTCTTTAGAAGCTAAGGCGTATATTGGATTTGTACATCAATGCCTAAAAAATGAATCTATCAAAAACAAAACTCAATCTCAAACTTTTATAAATTCCCAAAACGAAAATCTTCCATTTCCATATACATCAGACGAATTAAACCAATATCGATTAAACCAAGCTATTGATGCAGCTATTCAGTTTATTCTTAATTCTGCCAATCAAAAAGGTTGGTGGTGTGATTTTGATATTGACTCACGCAAAAAAAGAAGTGATGAGTGGGTTACTGCTTATGTAGGTACTGTTCTAGCGTCACTACCCCATGAAATGGCAAAACAAGCTGCACATCATGCTTGGCGTTTATTGCTTAGTCGTTGTCAGTCATCACCAGGATGGGGATACAATGGTTTTGCTCCACCAGATGCAGACAGTACAGCTTGGACGCTAAGACTTGCTACAGCTTTAGGTGAAATAAAATCTCAAAGGGCACAAGCAGCTTCTCAATTTCTCGCCCAGCACCAATTATCAAGCGGTGGAGTAGTTTGTTATTTAGAGAAAGAACTCGCCTTTAATACTAATGCAAATTCGTCATCTTTAAAAGGTTGGTGTAGTGTTCATACTTGTGTTACTGCTGCTGTAGCTGTTTTAGAGGAGATAAAAGCACCTTCCATTGAGTTTTTAAGAAATACTCAACTAGAAAATGGTAGTTGGAAAGCTTATTGGTGGTACGACCATGAATATGCGACGGCTTTAGCTGTTGAAGCTTTAGCAATGGACAACTATCAGCGTCATTATCAGCAGGTACAATTAGCAATTGATTGGGCTGTAAGTAGAATTAGCTCCAGTGGCGCAGTTTATTCTCGTCAGTATGGAGATAATTCTGCTTTTGCTACTGCTTGGTGCGTGCGAACTCTCGCTTTAGCTAAGGAAAAACAATATTTATCTACCAAGCTAGATCAAGCAGTTAATTGGTTAATGAATACTCAAAAAGCAGATGGCTCTTGGACTTCATCGGCTTTGATGCGATTTCCTGACCCTGCTGATATTTTAGAGCCAGATAGTTCTTCTAGCCCTATTATTCCAGATAACAAAAGAATTTTTACAACAGCTACGGTTTTAGCAGCTTTATCAAGGGTGCAGCTTGCAGGAAAGTCCGATCGCATGAGAATTACCGATTAGCGATCGCACTGTCGCCATTGTTTCTCTATCATTTAATAAATCGCATCATCCATAACTCTTGTAGTTTCCACGCGGTGAGGAAATTAAAATTATTATTTACTTGATCTATACACTCCTATTATTACAACTTTACTCTGTTTCCATGAATCCGTAACGGAGCGATCGCATTACCCAATCATGCTTAAAAGCTGTTTGCAGTTCCGCTTCAGTATAATCAAATCCTGCATCTCTACCAATTTGCACCAATTCTTCTCCACTCACCGAATATCCTAATATCCGAATTTTATTTTTCAGATTCTCATCTTGTCTCACCGCTTGAATAAATTGTGATGCTGCTTGTATAGACATACTCTATATAATTCTTCTAATTTACTCTACTCAATGAATGTAATCTTGATTAAATTCGCCTCTAAACTCCGTAAACTCTTACCGCAACTTGCTTATATACCACAAACCCTAAAACTGGTATGGATAGCCGCCGGATACTGGACAGTTACCTGGGCAGTTCTCGTCGTACTACTGGGAGTCTTACCCGTAGCACAAGTATATCTTTTTAAAACAGCGATTGATAGCTTTGTTGCTGTTCTGGGTGCGGGTATCCACTCAACAAATCTCTGGGCTTCTTTAACTATAATTGCCCTACTTGTCGCACTGATGCTAGTAATGAGCATACTGGGCAATCTCAACAACTGGGTACGTACCATCCAAGCCGAATTGACTGAAGATTATATCAGTTCCCTTATCCATGAAAAAGCCATTTCTCTAGATTTAGCTTTTTTCGATAGTTCCAATTATTATGATCGTCTACATCGCGCTCATTTAGAAGCTAGAAATCGCCCCATTTCTTTACTAGAAAATCTGGGAGAATTCATCAGAAGTATTCTTACACTCGTATCAATGGGAATTGTTCTATTTTCCTTTGGGATTTGGCTGCCTCTAGGACTCCTTCTGAGTACCCTTCCCCCTTTCTATCTCGTCGTTAAATTCAATAAAATAGAAAATCAGTGGCGACTGCAAAATACTTCTGCCCAACGATACGCCGATTACTACACTACCCTGCTAACGTCCCGCGATTCCGCCGCCGAATTGCGCTTATTTGAATTAGGAACGCATTTTAAAACCTCCTACGAAGCTATCCGTAAACGCTTACGTCAGGAACGAATGCAATTAATGCGCCAGCGGACTTTCGCCCAATTGATTGCCAGTTTCATTTCCTTATTCATGATTGGCATCGTTTTAACCTGGATGGTTTGGCAAATGGCTAAAGGAAAGCTCACTTTAGGCGGTTTAGCTCTATTATTTCAAGCCCTCTGGATTAGCCAAGGTTTATTGCAAACTCTTCTAACAAATATCAATAAGACTTATCAAAATCTGCTATTTATCAAAGACTTATTTGAATTTCTATCACTGAAACCGCAAGTTACTAACCCGGCCGTTTCCATTACTCCTCCCTCAGCCCTGCAAAAAGGAATAAGTTTTGAACAAGTTACATTTCGCTATCCTGACAGTCAACAACTCGCTTTAAATCAATTTACCCTTTTTATACCTGCTGGAAAAATAGTAGCGATTGTAGGTGAAAATGGAGGTGGAAAAAGTACTCTTATCAAGCTGTTGTGTCGTTTTTATGATCCTGAATCCGGTCGAATTACCTTGGATGGAATCGATTTGCGTGACTTCTCATTAGCAGAACTGCATCGTTTAATAACCGTCCTATTTCAATTCCCTATTCACTATCACGATACCGCTGCTAACAATATTTCTTTAGGTGCTTTAGCCTTTCAACCTACTAGTATAGAGATTGAAACCGCAGCACAGGGTGCAGGTGCAGATATTCCCATTCAACGATTACCATTTGGCTACGATACCTTGCTCGGCAAATGGTTTGGGGGAGCAGAACTCAGTGGGGGAGAATGGCAGCGTGTGGCACTTGCACGGGCATTTTTACGCCAAGCTCCTATTATTATTCTAGATGAACCCACCAGTGCGATGGACTCTTGGGCTGAAGCTGACTGGTTAGACCGATTTCGCAACTTAGCAGAGGGACGAACAGCAATTATAATTACCCATCGTTTTACCACTGCTATGCAGGCTGATATTATTCATGTCGTTACAAATGGTCGGGTAATTGAATCGGGGACTCATACAGAATTGTTAGCTCAAGGCAGTTTTTATGCACAATCATGGCAAGCGCAGATGAGAAATTGCCTGGTAGTGGGGTAGATTAAATAACCAGGACGGGCAAGATGCCATCCATAAGCTTTTTAGCTTCTGGCTTAACCCGAACTCAGGTTAATTACCTGTTGCCCTTGTGGAATCAGTGAACCGAAAGTAATGAAGCTAATTAACTCAGAAGTGCTGGGTGATTTTTCACCGCGAACTAGTCTAAATTCCAGAAAATGAATCTAAATGTTAATGACTTTTTCTTGTTAATTAATTGTGCCTTGAAGCGTCAGGCATAATTGCCTCCTGAAGATTTACGCCGCTGAGGTTAGCTCCCCTAAGGTCGGCTCCTCTGAGATTAGCTCCTCTGAGATTCGCCCCTGCCAAATTCGCGCCTCTAAGGTTAGTCCAACTTAAATCAGCTTGACTTAAATCAGCTTCACTTAAGTTAGCCCGTAACAGGTAAGCACCACTGAGGTGAGCCTTGTTTAGATTAGCTTTGTATAAGTCAGTTTTATAAAGATAAGCCCCCAATACTTCGGCCTCGTACAAACTTGCCTCGCTGAGGTCAGCCGCAATTAAGTTAGCTTCAATCAGGTTGGCAAAAGAGAGATTAGTCCGCATTAGCTTTGCTGCGCCTAAATCGGCATCTCTCAAATTAGCGCCTCTTAAATCAGTCCCAATTAGATTAGCATGAGCGATCGCAGCACCTCTAAGATTCGCCCCACTCAAGTCTGCTCCAATAAAATTGGCATGACTCAAATCTGCTTGCGTAAGCATAGCACCACTCAAGTTAGCAACACTGAAATTAGCATCACTCAAGTTAGCTTCAACGAGGAAGGCTTTGTAGAGGTTGGCACTACTGAGGTCAGCACCACTGAGGTTTGCTCGCACGAGTAAAGCATTACCCAAATCCACCTTCCTCAAATTTACCTTTTGGAGGTTTGCGCCCCTGAGGTTATCCCCTTGCAGGTTTGCGGCGCTGAGGTCTGGTTCAATCTGAGGATTTTTCTCTCTCCACTCAATCCATGTAACTGCACCTGCTTTGAGTAAAGCTAGATGCTCTCGATTTGCCATTTTCTCTCCTTTACTCCTGACGCATACCTAGAGGATTTGCTCGACCAGCTACACTTTCAATTGCCGTTAATGCTCCCGCCGCACCTGCTAAAATATCTCGTTCATGTCCACCTAAGTAAAGCCTTCCAAAGCTACCTACAGCTTGAACCTCAAGGATGTTAATCGACGCCGCTTTCTCAGCTTCATTCGCAGCCAGTGCGGCGTAAGCAGCAGGTTCTACTTCTAATACATACAGCGTTTGCCCTGCTAGTAATAGCTGTCCCCGTCGCGTGCGATTAATAAGTTGTGTTTGGTAAGCATCGATGTTGCGGATAATTTGGCTAGAAACAACACGCGGTTTAAGACATTCGTCTTTTCGGACTCCCAATGCAGCCAAAATTGCTTGCCCAGCAGCTCGCGTTTCGCCTTGGGAGCTAGAATGAACTTCTAATAGTCCGTACAGTCGTTCAACTACCTGTACTCCCGGACGGACAGAGGCAGCTTTCAGGGCTACATCCGTAATTTTATTAATTTCGATACCAGGAGAGATTTCAATCCACAGTGATGTATCCCCTGGTAATGGTAAGAAGCCTTGGGCTACTGTTCCCATATATGCTGCATGTTGAGGTTGCAGGCTGTCGAGAAATACGAAACTGCGTAGTTCTATTCCCAAGATTTTGCTCTCCAGTCATAAGGGTAAAAGTTATCTATTGCAAGATATGAGCTACTAACTTGGGGCATTTTTGCCACAAGTGAAGGATGGAAAAACACAAAGTATAAAAATTTTGCTGTCGATAAATTTTACGCCTGAGAAGTATTCTTGGCAGGAAAAACCGCCTTGACAATTGTACAAGCTTTATTACACACAAATCGCTGCTTGCAATGCCTAACTGGTCTTGATTTACCAACTCAGTGCTGAGTGCTGAGTGCTGTTAGCGGTAGCGGGGCGTTTAGCCCGTGCTGAGTAAATTTAAGAAGTAGTCAGTACTCCGCTTAACTTTGATTGGCAGGAGAATCATAAACTCAGTCCCTTTATCTGAGGTTGAGTTAACTGCGTAGCTTGCCGCCGTAGGCATCGCTCCATTGCAAAAAAATTTTAAAGAATCCGAAAAGCAGTAACTTCAGTTTGGAGGTTAATTATACACCTACCAAAATGAGATTCACTCATTGCTAAGTCATGGTAAATACAAATTTAAAACTGAGATTTAAACCCGTTTCTCACAGTTGGGTTGCTCTACATCCAAAGCCTAAAGGAGTAATTCAGTTTATTGCAGGGGCTTTCTTTGGTACATTTGGCCCCATGCTTTTTTATCGCTATCTGCTTCAATGCCTATATGAGCAGGGATATACGATTATTCTTCTACCGTTTAACTTCACTTTTAATCATTATGTAGAAGCTGGTTTTCTCATGAGAGAGCAGTATGAAATTCTGCCAGAGCTTGTGAGGATGGCAAGTGTTGCAGGATATGATTATGAAGCTTATCTAGATGATAAAAACTTTTCTTGGATTGGACATAGCCTTGGCTGTAAATATATCTCCCTGCTAGAAGGATTTACTGCGTTGCCTCAAAAGCCTCAAGATAGAGCAAACTTTATTCGGAATCTCCTATTTTATACTTCGGATAAGTCACAGACAGAAAGCGTCATTGCAGAGATTAACATTCTCTTTGAGGAGCTTCAACAAAAAATTATAGAAGACCAGAAACTTATTTACTCTTATGTAAGACGAGAAATTAACATTAACAGTGTATTTATTAAAGGACAAGTTTCTATCCTATTAGCACCTGCTATTGCTGACACAGGGAGCGCAATTCGTCCTCAATTTTTAGCGGATATCATCGATAATCTTGGTTGGGGTGTGAAACCAACCGTTGAAGAAACCCAGAACTTAATCAAAGATAGTAAGCTATTTAATATCATGGGTTTAGTCTGTTTCAAGTCTGATAATATTGCTAAGTTAACCTGTGAATGGTTTACTAATATTCTGAAAAAGCCACCTCAACAATTTTTGGAAAGTTTAGAGGGCGGACATTTAAAACCTTTAGGTATTCAACTAGGTAGGTATGTTATTAACCTTTTTGATAAACCTTTGATTGAATCAGTGCAAGAGCGAAATAGAGGCTTTGAGCATCATGTCATCAAATTGCTTGAGGAACTTAAAGAAGAATCCAAATAAAAAATACTAAAAGTTCCAAAATCATTAATTATACATCTCCGAAAATGATTGTAGAGACGTAGCACTGCTACGTCTCTACAAGGGTTCTAGATAACGCATATTTAATTTCTGGAGATGTCTATTTAATAATATCAGGTTCGCATAAGTAGTTATGCGAACCACAGCCAACAACCCTACTCCGCCCTTGCGCTTTACCAAGCTGAATTTTTAACGGTAGCTTGACCTAATGCTTTTATTCTATTTTACTTAAGTCGAAGTCAATGTCGAATTTCTTCTTAGGGACTTCCAAATAAAAAAACATCCCAAATTTTCTTGTGGGATGGGTGTCCTCACCCGTCCCAGATTTAGGGCGGGCAAGATGCCCACGAAATGGATAATTTATTTCTTGGAAGTCCCTTAAATGCCAAAGATTACCTACTTAATCGCAGTGATGGTTAGGGTGGGGTAAAACTAAAGCTAAAACCTTAGTAAATCAGGTTTCAGGTGAGGTTTTGAGAATTTATGCAATAAATATATTGAATTCGGGTGGTCGTTTATTGAATTCGGGTAGTCGTTTATTGAATTCGGGTAGTTGTTTATTGAATTCGGGTAGTTGTTTATTGAATTCAAGCAGTAATTAGGGTGGAGTAAAACCCAGATTATTGAACAACTTCAGACTTGTGTGTACACCGTAGCCTAAAAGGAGAGAGGCTTTGATGCTCACTCCCCAACGCTAGCAGGGAAGGGGCTGGGGGTTAGGTCTGTATTTCACGCAATTGAGAACTGCTATAACAATCCTAACTCTTCTGGAAGGCCTAGCATGATGTTTAAGTTTTGAATTGCGGCTCCCGATGCGCCTTTGCCCAAGTTGTCGAGACGAGCAACTAGCAATGCTTCTTTGGTGGTGTCATTGGCGAATACAAAAACCTGAACAATATTGGTGCCGTTCATTGCGATCGCATCCAGAAATATTCCGTCTCGCAGCAGAGTAGAATCTTGGTATGGAGCAACCTGCACAAATTTTTCACTTTGGTAGTAGTTAGCGATCGCTTGATAAATAATCTCACCTGATGGTGGATTATCCAAAGTCCCCAATGGCAAAGGCACCTGAACCAGCATCCCCTGCTCAAAATCCCCCACTGCCGGTACGAATAACGGCGGCGATGCTAACTCTGAGTAATAATGCATTTCCTTGACATGCTTATGTCCAAACTGCAAACCGTAGATGCCATAAGGATAAAGCGACTCTCCTCCAGCTTGCTGTTCATGGAAGGTATGGTATTGTTTGATAAGATTCTTGCCGCCACCAGAGTAACCTGACACTGCGTTAACAGTGATGGGAAAATTACTCTTTAAAATTCCCTTGGCAATCAATGGACGGATACAAGCCAAAAATCCTGTGGGATAACAGCCTGGATTGCTGAGAAATTGGGCGCTGGCAATTTTCTCTCGCTGTCCTGGATTTAGTTCAGGAAAACCATATACCCAATTCTTAGCTGTGCGATGGGCACTACTAGCATCAAGGATCTTAACCGTAGTACTACTTACTAAGCTAACAGCTTCGCGGGCTGCATCATCAGGTAGGCAGAGAATAACAACATCGACGGCATTGATTAGTTTAGCTCGCTCACTTGCGTCCTTACGTTTAGATGCCTCAATGCTAACTAACTCGATATCATCCCGTTGATTGAGACGTGAGTAAATTTGTAAGCCTGTGGTTCCTGATTCGCCATCAATGAAAATCTTAGGTTTAGTAATCATGCGTTCAGCATCCTTAAGATGTCAGTAATATTGTGAACTACCCCGCCGTAAGACGGACGTAGCTCTCCCAATTCATCAGGAATAGCCTCCAGAACTTCGTAGTTTTATTGGTCTTACATTCCCTCCAAGGGCAGGAGTCCTGGTTCCCAAAACCCAAATCTTTTACCCTGAGCGTAGTCGTACCACTTCGTGGAAGCAAGCTACGCGCAGCGTCCCCAAGGGTTGGGTTTTCTTGCAACATATACCTGAAAGCTAATAGTTTTCGCTTATGGCATTGATGGTCAAGATGATAATACTTACTTAGTTTACAAGAATTGGTGATTCGTCATACATCTAGAATTTGTTTTTACTCCCCCCAAGCGAGAGTGCGTTTCACTGCCTTTTGCCAAGTAGCAAAGTTGGATAATGGGAAATTGCTCTTTGGCTCAAACACACGTTCAATCTGCCGTTGTTGCACGAGTGCTTCATAGCTCTCCCAAAATCCTATAGCTAAACCTGCTGCAAATGCTGCACCCTGAACAGTCGTATCGCGCACTATCGGCCGTTCAACTGGAATACCTAAAACATCAGCCTGGAACTGCATCAGAAAATTATTCTCGCAAGCTCCACCATCTACGGTTAATCGACCAACTGGAGTACTGCTAGATGCATTAATTGCTTGCACCACTTCCAGGACTTGATAAGCGATCGCTTCCAACACGGCGCGTACTAAATGCTCTGATTGTACACTGGCGGTAATGCCGAAAAAGGCTCCCCTAGCACTCATATCCCAGTAGGGTGCGCCCAGCCCACTAAATGCAGGTACAAAGTAGACTCCGCCATTATCTGTTACCTGATTTGCCATTGCTTCACTTTCAGCAGCAGTTTTAATCAGTTTCAGGCGATCGCGTAACCATTGAATACAAGCTCCACTAGTAAACATACTACCTTCTAGGGCATAGCCTACATTTAAAGTCTCCTTTGGATTTGCTTGTGTCCATGCCACCGTAGAAATAAGTTGATGATGCGATCGCACAATTTGACCGCCTGTATGAGCAACCAAAAAGCTACCAGTACCATAAGTACATTTCATCAAACCGGGGCGATCGCAGCCATGACCAAATAGAGCAGCTTGTTGATCTCCCAAGATGGCAGTGATGGGAATTTCTGCACCCAACAAAGTAGCATCAGTAACTCCAAATACTCCTAAACTAGGCTGAATCTGGGGCAAAATATGCGCCGGAATCTGAAACAGTTCAAGTAATTTCTCATCCCACTCACAGGTTTTGAGATTCATCAACATTGTTCGACTGGCGTTGCTGTGATCAGTAGCATGGACTTTGCCACCTGTGAGGTTCCACAGCACCCAGGTATCAATAGTGCCTGCTAAGACATTGTTCAGGTCAACATCTGTAAACTTGTCTAATAGCCACCTGAACTTAGTAGCAGAAAAGTAGGCATCAATGATTAATCCGGTGCGATCGTAAATTTCATTAGCATAACCTTGCTCTTGCAACTGGTGGCAAAGGGGAGCAGTGCGGCGATCTTGCCAGACGATCGCTTTATGAAGTGGTTTCCCAGTAGTTTTGTCCCAAATCAAACAGGTTTCACGCTGCACAGTTAGTCCCAGCGCTGCGATCGCTGATGGAGCAATCTGGGCATTCCCAATTGCGGTTTGCATCACCCAACACGTATCTTGCCAAATTTCTTGAGGGTCATGTTCTAACCATCCGGGCTGAGGATAATACTGAGTTAGTTCTTTATATGCCTGCCCAATAATCTTGCCGTTTGCGTTAAACACAAAGGCGCGGTTGCCTGTTGTACCTAAGTCCAGTGCTAAGATATAGCCCGATGATGAAGTTGTATTTCCAAGTGTGTGCATAGCTGCTTTGACATGCTGCGATTGCGATTTTAGCAATACATGTCAAATCAGATATACATTATTTTGGGCACATTTTGAATGCTGCGATGCCTACGGCGGGTTAAACCTACGTATAGCCTCTTTGCAGGATAAAAAGATAACAATGAGACCATATAGGACTCATATTTGATTGCGTGAAAAAATTCAGTGTAACTCAAAAAGGCTTTTTGCCTATTGCCTATTGCCTATTGCCTATTGCCTATTGCCTTCCTACGCAAATAATTAATCAAAATCTTTTAAAATCATGTGTTTTTTTAAGTCAAAACTGATTACACCTTTTTCTTGTAATTTGCCGATCAATCGTGTAATTGTTACCCTGGTAGTACAGCAGGCGCTAGCAATATCTTCGTGAGTGAAGCGAACACTTAAGCGAGTTCCCTCCGGCACAGTTTCACCCACTTCCTGTTTCAAAAGTTTTAATAAATGGTGCAACCGCTCCTGTACCCTTCGTCTTCCACAAATGACTAAAAAAGATTCTGTTTGCCGTAAGCGCTGATTAATTTTTGGTAAAAGGATATGGCTCAGAGTGGGGGAAGCCGCTAGTTCTGCTGCGTAAATTGATACTAGAGCAACATCGGAGAGGGCTGTTGCTTGGTAAATGTTTAGAGATGTTAAACTAGAGCCAAAAACCATTCCTGCTGTTGCCAATCCTACTAAAATTTCTTCACCCGTTTCACAGTAGGTACTCAGTTTGACCCAACCCTGACAAACATACAAAATTACTAATGGGTTAAGGGGGATAGTTTCTCCTTTAGAATATTTATGCACGGGACGATCGTAGGAGAGATCGCTATCATTTTTAACTACCGCTGATTCTACTCGCTTGCGTTCAGCAATATTACGTACCAACCAGCGTATAGAGGTTGCCTTACCTTGCGGATTGCGGGCAACCGCCACTGTCAAAGCTGCATCAAAGAACTCACCATGACGTTGTTGTAAACGGATCAATAGCTCTTTAACTCTGTCTGATTGCGATAGTTCGATAAGTTCGCTACGAAGGCGGTGACGTTCTTCTAGAAGGACGAAGTTAATTATGGGTTTGCCCACCAAAAATTGCTTTGAAACATTGAGCAATTTAGCTGCGGTGAAGTTAGCGTCTTGAATGATTCCTTGTGTACTAGTCACTAAATAGGCATCAGGCGCAAACTCAAATAATTCTTGATAGTATTGGCGTTCTGTTTCTAAGCAATTCCGTGTTTCAATTAGTTCCTCATTTTGCTGATGGAGTTCCTCTGCTGCTAACTGTACTACCTTTGAGGTATTATAGAGTTCGTTAAAAGCTTGCGGCAGCAGATCCGGTGAAATCCAAGGTAATACACTAGCAGTTTGGTATAAATCTGCTAAACGATTGTGTAATGTTTCCGAGCGTTGGATAAATTTTTCTATATTCACCTTAAATTCCCGCTACTTACTTGCAGAGTTTAAGCAAAAAACCTACTAGGTAAATTCTTGTAAAAATTACAATATTTCTTGTATTGCTGAGTTATAAATTTAACTAGTTAGAAACTGCAATTATTATTCAATAAAATCCATAAGAGTAAGTTGATTCTAGCGTCTCGACAATTTACGTCCCATCGCATTACAGGTGGCCTGGTTTTGTAAATGATACCTATTGCATTTAACCTAGATGTTCAAAACAGATTGAATCTAGGAAATTAGAGAGTGTTCATTGATAAATTTTGCAATTAGATGCTTTTTTCAAAAAAAATTATAGCATTTTACTAAATATTACCTCTTCCTTTAGTGGGAAGATTTGGGAAACTCAGCTAAATACAAATCAAAAATCCGCTACTCTCTAGATTATACTAATTTGTGATTAAACTTAGAAGCCAGTCACAATTATAACTAGGAGATAAATTAGATAAAACACCACAATCACAAAAGCTTGGATCTAAATCTTAAGTTTTTATTCTCGTTTAACCCACTTTGTCATTCTCCCAATGAATGATTTAGTGCTAAAAATAATTGTCTCTATGATTACCTAGAATAATTGATAATCTTTTCCCCAGCTTCCATCACAAGCATCAAGCCACTACTACCAAAGATATATAATCTAAGTTAAGTTTATTTGTGCTTATGAATACGTTTTTTTGAACAAAAAGATTCCCGATCTTTCCAAAAAGTCGGGAATCTGAGCTTTTCGATTTTTATTAAGTATTTATCTGGTATCAGCAAGACTAAGACTAATGAATATTAAAAAGTTAAAATTATTTGTATAGAAAATCACATATTAGCTTAAAGTTTATCCGTCTCTTTAGTTAGAGGATAAATCAAGCATTAAGCTGTTGTAATTTAAAAATGCGTAACAGCTTATCAACGCGCAAGTTATAAGGAGTGATAGGTGAGGTGCAAATACTATAAAATCTCATCTTGTCACTCCTTTTTACTTACTTCAGTGCGGAAAGATATTTGAGGGTGCTAGATTTCATATGTTTCTAGAAAAATGGGGAGTGCAGGTATCACTATCACTATCACTAATTAGAGAATTATATCTAATCTAATACCAATTTGATGTGAAGTTGCACATATCTTGATCCCCCTAAATCCCCCTTAAAAAGGGGGACTTTGATAGATGTTTTTCCAGTTCCCCCCTTATTAAGGGGGGCTAGGGGGGATCGAATTCTATGCAGCTTCATAAAAAATTGGTATAACTTGTCAAAATTAACAGATAATCTGAGAATTTCAGATGTGATAGTAAATTTTAAAATAACGCCGTGTGCGACTTTATCTCAAACCTAACCCCCAACCCCTTCCCTACA
>NZ_JAYGHD010000044.1:0-27549 GCF_034932245.1 Nostoc sp. UHCC 0251 | reverse complement strand
GCCTCCCCTGCCTCCCCTGCCTCCCCTGCCTCCCCTGCCTCCCCTGCTCCCCTGCTCCCCCACTCCCCACTCCCCTGCTCCCCTGCTCCCCACTCCCCACTCCCCACTCCTCATAATGGGATTGATTAAACAACTGCGACGGCGAACCCCCCTCGGATGGCTGCAACTGAATCATGAAAAAAGCCGTCTTTTAGTGGCATTGTCAGGCATTGCCTTTGCGGATCTTCTTATGTTTATGCAGCTAGGTTTTCAGACTGCGCTCTATGACAGTAACACTAGACTACATCGCAGTTTGCAAGCAGACATAGTTTTAACCAGTCCCCAAGCTCGTAACCTGCCAAGCTTGTCTACATTTTCTCGCCGGCGACTTTACCAAGCAATGGATATACCAGGGGTGAAGTCAGCAGAACCAATGTATTTCAACAACACAATTTGGAAAAATCCCCAAACGCACCGTGAGGCGGGGGTTTTAGTTATCGGGTTCAACCCAGATAAGCCTGCCTTTGATTTACCGGATCTTAACCAGCAATTGCAGACAATCAAGCTGCCAGGTTCTGTCTTGTTTGATCGTGGTGCTAGAGGAGATTATCAAAAAGCGATCGCCCAAATTGATCAAGGTAAAACCCTAACCACCGAAATAGAACGGCGCACAATTACCATTAGTGGCTTATTCCAAGTTGGGGCTTCCTTTGGCGCTGATGGCAACCTGATTACCAGCGATCAAAATTTTTTACGGCTATTTTCTGGGCGACAGTCCAGCAGTGTCAGTTTAGGTTTGATTAAGGTAAAACCAGGCTATGACCCGAAAAAGGTGGCAGCAACATTGAAAGCCTATCTAAAAGATGATGTCAAAGTCTTAACCCACGCCGAATTTATTGAATTTGAGAACAACTTCTGGAGAACAAATTCCCCAATTGGGTTTATTTTCAGCCTGGGTGTATCGATGGGCTTTGTGGTGGGCGTGATTATCGTCTATCAAGTGCTTTCCACCGATGTTAATGCCCATGTTCGGGAATACGCCACCTTCAAAGCAATAGGTTATCGCAATTATTACCTGCTCGGTGTAGTGCTTGAAGAATCGTTAATATTAGCAGCACTGGGTTTTTTCCCTGGCTTGGGAGTATCCTTAGCACTTTACCAACTGACTCGCAGTGCCACAAATTTGCCCATGTACATGACTGTAATGCGAGCATTGCAGGTATTACTGCTGACCATAATTATGTGTACAATTTCCGGTGCGATCGCAACCCGTAAACTACAAGCCACCGACCCCGCTGATATGTTCTAAATTTGTCATTTGTCATTGGTCATTGGTCATTTGTCATTTGCAAAGGACAAAGGACAAATGACGATCATCACCAGTAATCGATCTATTTATGATTAGTCAATCCGTCATCTCCATCCAGAATCTCGACCACCATTTTGGTCACGGCTCACTCCGTAAGCAAGTTTTATCTAACATCAACTTGGAGATTAACGCCGGTGAAATGATTATTATGACCGGGCCCTCTGGTTCTGGAAAGACTACCTTGTTGACTTTAGTGGGTGGATTGCGTTCTACCCAATCTGGTAGTTTGCGGGTGTTGGGGCGAGAACTTTGTGGTGCTAGTGCTGAACAACTAGTACAGGCGCGACGCCGTAACGGTTATATTTTCCAAGGACATAACTTGCATGGTAGTTTGACGACACTCCAAAACGTCAAAATGGCTTTGGAATTGCAAAAACATCTTGGGTTAAAACAAATGCTAACTAGGTCAGCCCAGATGTTAGAGCAAGTAGGATTAGGAAATCATTTGCATTACTATCCTGATAAGCTGTCTGGGGGACAAAAACAAAGAGTAGCGATCGCTCGTGCCTTAGTTAGTCATCCTGAAATAATCCTAGCGGATGAACCCACCGCCGCTCTTGACAGTCAATCGGGGCGCGATGTAGTCAATCTTATGCAAAAACTGGCAAAGGAACAAGGCTGTACCATCTTGATGGTTACTCATGATAACCGCATCCTGGACATTGCCGATCGCATTGTTCACATGGAAGATGGCAAACTCAAGTCAAAAGTAAAACTATCAGCTTAGAGTTGATAAGCGCATCCTATCATCAAGCTTCTGAACTCGTAAATTTGAGCTTTTTACTCCATCATCGAGCTTATAAACTTGAAACGACAAAATTTTACATAAAATTACTGCTATTTTCCTATTTTGCACCTTATACCAACGCTAAGAAAATCTGCTACGATGGCGTAGCTCAGGCATTTAAGGATTAGATAAACTGAAAATCCTATAATTTCACACAATATATCAATAAAAATTATTGTAGGGTGGGCACGATGCCCACCCTACTTGTGCAATTAAATGCTCAACAGCTTGCTAAATCTAGCTTTGCCTAAATTTTATGGGGTTATTTCTTACACTTTACCCTTGGTTTACGTGATTTGGGTAATTTCACTACACCAACTTTAACCTAAAACTGTAATAGGAGTGTCCAGTTGAACAAGTGTCCAGTTGCTTCCAAGATTTTCTTCAAGTACTATTATGTAATGGCTTTAACCAGAACGAGTTTCTTTTGTTGCCGAACAAATTATACCTTTTGGCTTGCCACAAGAGCATCTTTACCATTAACCTAGTTAAATTTTAAGATCATTGCCAATGTCATACACCTTGGTTATTAAAGTTAATACCAATCCACTAAATTACAGTTAAAAATCATTCTCCGTTGTCTCCTACCCCGTGCGGCTGTAATATTTATAAGTCTTCCGAGAATTATCCCAACATTGATGATTTTTAACAACATCTGCTGCAAACTCAAAACACTAGTAGAAATAAGCTAGTACCGCAAGGCAGAAGTCAAAAGTTAACACTGAGCGACTTGCCTTGACTTGTGCCGAGCGGAGCCGAGGTAGCGCAGTCGAAAGGAGTCGAAGTGTCAAAAGTCACGCATAATTGTATTCTAAGCTTTTGCACCATTTGAAATGGTATGTTTATTTCCGCGCCCGTTGTACTAGTCTATTTTCCGACACAACCAAGATATTTTTTGTAGCTCTATGATTATTGAGAACAAGGTTAGTAGTTCAAACAAGAATTTGCTCGGTTTTGATGTCAGAACTTTAACAGCCAATCGCCGTGCAATAAATGTGTTAAAGGGAATATTTGCTATTCTCCCTCTCACCTTGGCATTGCCTGTAAATGCTTTACAAGTAAAAGTTACTCCAACTAATCCTAAATTAGGGGATACACTCTCGGTGGAGATTAATCAAGATAATCCCGATAATAATACAAATCCAACAGTAGCAGTTGGTAATAATACATACCCAGCCTTTGAAATTGCCCCCAATCAGTATCGGGCTTTTGTTCCCACAACTCCGCTAGAAAAAGCTGGAACTAGAACACTTCGGGTTACAGGGGATGGTCAAGTACAAAACTTGGCAGTGAATGTGCTTAATCGCAAGTTCCCCGTACAACGCATTACTTTGCCACCTGGCAAAGCCGGAGTGAAGGCCACAGAGCATGAACTTAAGCGTGTAGCAGCTTTCAAGGCACTGCAAACACCAGAAAAGTATTGGAATGGAGTATTCATGAGGCCCAACGCAGGACGAATGAGTACAACCTATGGTGTACGTCGCTACTATAATGGTACATTTGCAAAGGACTACTATCATCGTGGTCTTGACTACGCTGGTGCTGCCGGTTCATCGGTAATTTCCCCAGCCGCTGGACGAGTTGCTTTGGTAGGTAGGGTATCCCAAGGGTTTCGGGTACACGGTAACGTAGTTGGCATTGACCACGGTCAAGGAGTAACCAGTATTTTCATGCACCTGAGTCGTATTAACGTTAAAGAAGGTGATTTTGTGAAAGCTGGTCAACTAATTGGCGCAGTAGGTTCAACAGGTGCCTCTACGGGACCGCACTTGCACTGGGGTCTGTATGTCAACGGACAATCTGTTGATCCAACACCTTGGCGAACTAAGGTCGTTAACTAGTAGAGGCGGACTTGATCGCGTCTGTGCATAATTTATATTTTTTTTGCTGAGAATTAATTAGGCAAAATAAATTGGATTGATACCGTCCCTACCTTGCTTGGCTAACATAAATGATGATAAGCATTATGAGTATCGAAAAAATAGTAGAACAAGCTCTCCAGGATGGTTATTTGACACCAGCAATGGAAGCAGAAGTCGGTAGAATCTGTGACAACGCCTCAGAACTCTCAATTGAAGAGTATATGGCGCTGGATCGGCTGATGGGTGCGCTATTGACTGGTGAGGTAGTGGCGGTACCTCGCAAACAATTTATTAACGTTATGGAAGAATTGGTACTGACCGAAGCGATCGCCCGAGTCGCAGAAATTGAAGCTACCAGTGAAAGTTCTCTAGATGTCGGGGATATTGCTGCTTACGCCCTCAATCGGCTACCCCCTCTGTATGCTACTACAGAAGAAGGTGCTAACTTCCAGCGCCAAACGGCTCAGGCACAACTCCAAGACTTAATTTCTCAGCAAGTAAGTGAGGCAATTAACCGTTACCTCGATCGACCCAATTTCTTCCCAGAACGACAAGCCTTAGGCAAAAATACTGGGAATGAAGTTGTACGCCAAGTTAGTGCTTTACTCCAGACATACGCACCTAACTTTGAGCAAAAATTATAATTTTAGGAGTCATTGGTCATTAGTCATTGGTCATTTGTTTTAGACAACGGACAAAGGACTAAGGACTAATGACTCTTAATCAATTAATCACGCACTAACACTGTTGTTCCTAAACTCACTTGCTCATACAACAATCGAACATCAGAATTACGCATTCTTAAGCAGCCGTGAGATACAGCTGTTCCTACTAGGTCGATTTCCGGCGTGCCATGAAAACCAATTTCATTCCGTCCATCTGACCAAAAACCAATCCATCTGTCTCCCAAAGGACTATCCGTACCAGCCTCAAATACTTTACCCGTAATTGGGTGACGCCAGATTGGATAGTGCCGCATGTGCATCACCTGGAAAGAACCTGTAGGCGTTTCCCAACCTTTTTTACCGACAGCAATTGGGTAGCTGGCTATCACCTCATCTCCTGCGTATACATAGGTGCGGCGATCGCTTAAATCAACCACTACTTGCGTCTTGGCATCTGCCAGCCTATTAAACGGTACTTGTTGAGCTGAAGCCTTAGACCAGAAAGCTTTTGGCCAACCATCTGCTGGATTTTGTCTTTCTGCTTGCGCCACCAGCTGGGTCTTAGATGGTAGGTCGGTTTTAGCTATATTCTTCTTAATGGTTTGAGGCTGAGTTTGAGGCTTAATAGTAGAAGGCTTGAGTGTAGAAGGCCTCCGAACAGTTTCTTTAGCTACATTTTTCTTGATTATTTTTGATTTACTTTGAGACTTAATAGTAGAAGACCTGAGTTTAGAAGCACTTCCCACAATTGAGGGTACATTAGTTGCTTTCGCTATATTCTTCTTAATTATTTTTGATTTAGTTTGAGGCTTAATAGCAGAAGACTTTGGTGTAAACACCCTTTGGGGAGTTGAGCCTTGGGTAACTTCATCAGGTGGCACAGATGTACCCAACGCAATTTCCCCTAAACTCACTTGCGAAAGATTCTTGTAGACTCCCTCTGAGCGGCTTCCTTTGGGATTGGTTAGGGTAGAATCTTGCCGCATCGAAGTAGATGCAGACTTATCAGACTGTCGTTCTGCCGTAGTAATACGCCAATGGACAGCTAAAGATAAAAATGCTGTGCCAAAACAGAGGAACATTACCATCCGCCCTACAGATTCGTTTCTTACCATTGCCATTGCCTATTGTTTATCCCTGACATATCCAGCCGAGAAATTGGATGTGTTCATCATCCCATTATCAAAAATTTATCAATACTTGTCATTTCCGTTATAAATCTGCCAATACCTCTGGGCAAACTAAGACTATGCGAATTGTCCCAGCAGCAGAACTCCAAGTGACCAACCTCATTCCTCCAAAGTTTTGGAGGTTGTAAGCCAATACTTGGACTTTCTGGTGGAACTTTTGAAATGTAGCAATCAATCGTTAGTGGTGTAGGTGGGAGAAAAATCATGTTTGAAAAACTATTATTAGCAGTCACAATTACATTTTCCCTCAATTTATTTTTTCAATTTCGCGTACCAGACCAACATAACTCTGGTGCTATTTACGGGTCACAAACAGAACAATCAGCAACTATTCTGGTAACAAAAGCAAAAAAATAAATGACCATTATAGTAACCACAGCAACTCAACTTCTAGAAATTATTACCTGAATTTTAAAGGGATCAAGAAGTAAGAATTACAAAATTTTGATCTTTATCCTTATAACCAGATTTAATTATTTTTATCAAGCGTATATACTCAGTTGCTAAAAATACCAAGACATGCATATTACTGCATCTTTGTTAGTTGATGAGTCTTGGGCAACTATGCCAACAGTATAAGGAAAAAGTGGCTCTCCTTATTGCTATAAATGTATCCAAAATTGTATGCCTCAGTGTTCCAGTCATAAATCCGTCACCTTAGCATGGAACTTCTGTCCCATTAGCAGGTCTAATAGATAGGGATGATTTAGAGCCAGTACGATCTATGAGTCAGTCGATCTCTGTATCCTGGTCAACGGTTGATGCAAAGTATCCAGAAGCATCAGTACAAGTTGACAAACTCCCTAACCACGATTTAATTTTGCGCTGTCAAGCAGGACTGCGGCCAGATCGTGTTGCGTTTGCAGAACTATTACGCCGCTATCAAAGTCAAGTTGATAGAGTTTTATATCACCTAGCTCCAGATTGGGCTGACAGAGCCGATTTGGCTCAAGAAGTTTGGATTCGAGTGTATCGGAATATTAACCGATTACAAGAGCCTGCTAAATTTCGGGGCTGGTTAAGCCGCATTGCCACCAACTTGTTTTACGACGAGTTGCGGAAACGCAAGCGGGTTATGAGTCCTTTGTCACTGGATGCTCCCCGCTCGTTAGAGGACGGTGAGATGGATTGGGAAATCGCCGGCGATACCCCAGGGCCTGAGGAAGAACTGACAACTAGAGAATTTTACGAGCAACTGCGGGAAGCGATCGCGGATTTACCAGAAGTTTTTCGTACTACCATTGTCCTGAGAGAAATCGAAGGCATGGCATACGAAGAAATTGCTGAAATCACTGGAGTTTCCTTAGGAACTGTAAAATCAAGAATAGCTAGAGCTAGATCGAGGCTGCAAGCTCACTTGCAGAATTATCTAGACTCCTAAATTTACAGTAACTTACCTCTGCCAAATGGCAGAATTTAAGCATTGATTAAGAATTCCCAGAAAGACGTAGATCGCTTCTGCCTTGAGGAGGAAAATTGGCTAATTTCTCCGAATTTCCCACCCAGTTTACCCGTATATGAATTGGTAATAATGTTAAGATGACTACTGATTCTCAGTTTTACGACCGTTCTTCTTTACAACTTCCTCAAGATTTGTCAGATGGAATGGCCAAGCATACCAATGAATCAACGGGTCTTATTGATATGGTGAAGCGCGATCGCTTCGAGTTATTGAGTGCTTATCTCGATGGTGAAGTCACAGCCACTGAACGCAGGCAAGTAGAAGAATGGCTGGCAAATGATGCCTCAGTTCAATGCTTGTATGCTCGACTTTTAAGGCTGCGCCAAGGCTTGCGGACTCTCCCAGTACCAACAGCCCAAGAGTCACCAGAAGCAACAGTTCAGCAAGTTTTGACACGTTTGCACCGCCGTTCCCGTTTAAACTGGATGGCGGGAGGTGCAGCCGTTGCTGCTTGTATAATCGGTGCAGTATCTAGCTTAATACCTGGTGGTTCAAGTCTAACGCAACTGGCGCAACGATCACAAAAAGAACCGATTCAAACATCCTCGGCGTCTATAATTCCGCCTTCCCCGCTGATGGTGGGATTAAATAACCCGGTAATTGAAATTCCTAAAGCAGCAGTAGCTTCTCCAGAAAATTCAATCTATCCGGTACAGCCGCAACGCCACGACTCCAAACAGGACATAAATTAATTGCATTAACAGTTCACAGATCTAACTGTACTTTGCGGTTAAATTACAGCCACTCCACCAGCCGTCAGGTTGGAGGAAACCTCCGAATTGGTCAACTTGCTCTAAAGTCATTAAATAAACCCAAGCCCAACTATAAGAGAGCGACTTTGGCTCATAAACCTCGATAATTTGTCGATTATAGAGGTTTTCTGATGGTTGTCTATTGCGCTGGTAATTTTCCAGTACATCTAATTGATTCAAAATCCTTGGGTTAGAAAAAGAGAGTAAATATCCGTAAACTTGGCTATCCCCTAGAGTCATCGCTGGATAGCCCATTGGCAGAGCAAACAATTTGCCTTGTACAAAGGCTCTTTTGACATCAACTACTTTACAACTACAGTATTTTTTATAGTTAGCTTCACCTGGTTTAAGCGTGCCGTAGACAAAAACCCGCACTAAATCAGGAAATTTTATATTTGATTCAACCATTTAAACTTTCATTAAATAACTCTCGGTTTATCTAAAAGGGTCGCAGTTTGGGCATAATTCCGGCTCCTCCTCAATCGCACTTATATATAAATCTGTGAGTAGTTGACCTACAATATAGGTTGACATATTGGGTTAACCCAATATGTATAGAGGCAAATAGAATTACAGACCCAGTAGGAGAATTTTTTGGTGGATTCCCGATATAACCCAGCAGCGATTGAGGAAAAATGGCAAAAAACATGGGTAGAACTTGGCTTAGATAAGACACCTACAGTTAGCAACAAGCCAAAATTCTACGCTCTTTCCATGTTCCCTTATCCATCGGGCAGCCTACACATGGGTCACGTCCGTAATTATACTATTACGGACGTAATTGCCCGCCTCAAGCGAATGCAAGGGTATCGGGTAATACACCCAATGGGTTGGGATGCCTTTGGCTTGCCAGCAGAAAACGCCGCCATTGACCGTGGTGTACCGCCAGCAAAGTGGACTTATCAGAATATGGCCCAGATGCGGCAGCAATTGCAGCGTCTTGGTTTATCCATTGATTGGGAATGTGAACTTGCTACCTGTTCACCAGACTATTACAAGTGGACACAATGGATTTTCTTGCAGTTTTTACAAGCGGGTTTAGCTTACCAAAAAGAAGCAGCAGTGAACTGGGACCCTATTGACCAAACTGTACTGGCAAACGAGCAAGTTGATAACGAAGGACGTTCTTGGCGCAGTGGGGCAATAGTTGAGCGCAAATTATTGCGGCAGTGGTTTTTTAAGATTACCGACTACGCCGAAGAATTGCTCAATGACTTGGATAAGTTGACAGGTTGGCCAGAACGCGTCAAGTTGATGCAGGCAAACTGGATTGGCAAATCCACAGGCGCTTACTTGGAATTTCCTGTTATTGGGATAGATGAAAAAATCGCTGTGTACACTACACGTCCAGATACCGTTTATGGTGTCAGCTATCTGGTGTTAGCGCCAGAACATCCCTTAACAAAGCGTGTCACCACAAAAGAACAACAAGCAGCCGTAGAAGTTTTTATTAAAGAGGTTTCCAATCAAAGTGAGTTGGAACGTACCTCTGAAGACAAACCTAAGCGGGGTATCCCCACAGGCGGGGTGGCAATTAACCCATTTACAGGGGAAGAAGTGCCGATTTGGATTGCTGACTATGTACTGTATGAGTATGGTACTGGGGCAGTGATGGGTGTACCAGCTCACGATGTCCGGGATTTTAAGTTTGCCAAAAATTACGATTTGCCAATTGATTTTGTCATCGCTTCTCCAAATGATGTTGCAGGTTTTGACTTAACTCCAACATCAGAGATTGATGAAGTTACGCAACTCATCCAAATTGAATACAACCAAGCATACACGGAACCAGGAGTTTTAATTAATTCTGGCGCTTTTACTGGCATGGCTTCCATAGATGCTAAACAAGCAATAATTGAATACGCCGAACAACAAGGTTTTGGTAAAGTGCGAGTGCAATATCGCTTGCGGGATTGGTTAATTTCGCGGCAACGTTACTGGGGCGCACCAATACCTGTAATTCACTGTCCCAACTGTGGGATAGTGCCAGTACCTGACAAAGATTTGCCAGTACAGTTGCCAGAAGAGGTGGAATTTACTGGGCGTGGCGGTTCACCTTTAACTCAGTTGGAAAGCTGGGTAAATGTGCCTTGTCCAACTTGCGGCACTCCAGCGAAGCGGGAAACCGACACGATGGACACTTTTATTGATTCCTCGTGGTATTTCTTGCGCTTCCCTGACGCTAGGAATGAACAACAGGTTTTTGATTCCAGTAAAATTAACGACTGGATGCCAGTAGACCAGTATGTAGGTGGAATTGAACACGCGATTTTACATTTATTGTATTCGCGCTTCTTTACTAAGGTACTACGCGATCGCGGTTTGTTAAACTTTGATGAACCCTTCCAACGCTTGTTAACTCAAGGTATGGTACAGGGTTTAACTTATTTAAATCCCAACAAGGGCGGCAAAGATAAATGGATTCCCTCTAATCTGGTAAATTCTGCTGACCCTCGTGACCCTCAGACAGGCGAACCACTGCAACGTCTTTACGCCACCATGTCTAAATCAAAGGGCAACGGTGTAGCACCAGAAGATGTAATTGCCAAATACGGTGTAGACACAGCGCGGATGTTCATCTTATTCAAAGCGCCGCCAGAAAAAGATTTGGAATGGGATGAAGCCGATGTGGAAGGACAATTCCGCTTTTTAAATCGGGTTTGGCGTTTGGTGACAGATTATGTTGCTGCTGGGGTATCCCGTAAGCAAGCCCAACTCGCTGATTTAACTAAGGCAGAAAAAGAATTGCGACGGGCAATTCATAGGGCTATTCAAGCAGTGACAGAAGACGTTGAAGACGAATATCAATTCAACACAGCTATTTCAGAATTGATGAAGTTGAGCAACGCTCTAACTGATGCCGATGGAAAAAATTCACCAATTTACGCAGAAGGGATTCGGACTTTGGTGGTATTACTAGCACCCTTTGCACCACACATTGCTGATGAATTGTGGCATTTATTGGGTGAAAAGAATTCAGTTCACACTCAAACTTGGCCGTCATTTGACCCGGCTGCTTTGGTAGCTGATGAAATTACTTTAGTAATTCAAATTATGGGTAAAACTCGCGGCTCGATTCAAGTACCAGCACAAGCAGATAAAGCAGCGTTGGAGAAATATGCCCGTGAATCAGAAATTGCCCAACGTTACATCGAAGGTAAGGAGATTAAAAAGGTAATTGTGGTGCCTGGAAAGTTGGTAAATTTTGTAGTTAGCTAAGTACAGCTTTAGGTAAGTCGTGGCGAATTGAGGGTTTAAATTTAAACGCAAAGTAGCGCAGTAGAAGCTTTTGCGGCTTGCCGCAGGCTGGGAAGCGCAGAGGTACGCAGAGAAATAATTAAATGTTGTACTTAGCAATCGATAAAACTGTAAATATAGCCTGACCAAACATCAGAGGATTTACATCCGTGACACTCAAAGAGTTAGAACAACAACTTCTTGCCCTCAGTCCTGGTGAAAAATTGCAGGCTATACATTTACTTGCTCAAAGTCTAGGCAACCATTGGCAAGGAATTGAAAAAACTCCTAGAGTCTGTGGTGGAGAGGCTTGCATCGCTAAAACTCGTATTCCTGTTTGGGTACTTGTGGAAGCTCGCCGTCTTGGATATAGTGATGCTGACCTTTTGATGAGCTATCCAACCATTACAGCTACAGATTTAGCTAATGCTTGGGTATATGCAGAAGCTCATCCCGATGAAATCGAATTAGCAATTGAGCGTAATGAGGTTGCCTAATCGATGGCACGGTTTTACGCAGATGAGCAGTTTCCGTTTCCAGTTGTGCAATTATTACGCGCTTTGGGGCATGATGTTTTGACAGTTCAAGAAGCAGAAAATGCAGACCAAAGTATACCTGATGAGCAAGTACTAGCATTTGCTATAAGTCAAGAACGCTCAATATTAACTATCAACAGAGTCGATTTTATCCGTTTGCATCGTTGTGATTCTAACCACTTTGGTATTATTGTTTGCACGAACAATCGTAATTGGGAACAGTTTGCAGGACGGATAGATGAAGCTGTGACAGCAGAACAGCTATTGCAAGGAAAACTAATTCGTGTGGTACGTCCAGTCATTTAAAATAATTTGTGATTGTTTTGAAACGGAGACTTAAACCCTGCCTAACATACTTACGGCTTGTTAGAAGCGGGGGATTTAAACCCACAGAATTGCTTAAAAAGTTTTGATGGAATGCACAAATGCTAAAGTCATCAAGTATGTGTTGCAACAATTTTTATAACAGTAGTTTACTTCTCTGGTACATGTGTATTTAAAAACATCTGTATGATCTTCCAGAGAGTTAAACTGTTTTATTTATACACGAAAAAACGCTTGAGAGTTTTGCTCACTCAAGCGTTTCCCCGTAAAAGCTTATACCAACTCACTTGTTTGATGCAACATTTGAAATCTGCAACGCCCCCTTATCAGGGAGCATTGCGGGGATAACTTGTGACAAACATGTGGTGAAATGGTATCACTCCTTGCACTAACTAAGAATATCTCTTTTGCAAGAATACCGGGGATCTGGTGAGTGACAGTTTATGAACTGAACACTAGTTAAAAACGACTCATCATGAATGGTGACTAACAAGACTAAGCACGATTGTAGCAATTTTCTAAGTATAGTATAAAAACTTATAGTTTATTAGCTATCGCCTACCACTGAGTACAGTTTCAAAATGTGCAGCAATTAGCAGCATAACTATTTCAAAATTGGCAGCAAATAAACCAGAAAGCATCAGTAGAAAATCGCCATCTAGTAAGCCAGATAAGCTTTTGATATTGACATTGAAGCGATTTGGAGGGAAATAAATTATCAGATACTCAATCGATAAAAGTATTCTTTAGAAGATGGCAAACCAAGAACAAATGCTCGACCCAAGCAGATTGAAAAATTTGGGTTAAGTATCTTCTATCTCTTAGCAAACGGCGACATCCAACCCTTCCGCATAGTGTAGGCGGTTACCTCCTTCGTTGAAGCAAAACACAACTTTTTCGCTGACAATTTCCGCGATATTCAAAACGATTTCGCGTGTTTCCATAAAAACAACTGAGGCGGATTATGGGTAAGATTTAAAAATTTATTATACCTGTGCCTCATCTAGATAGACGTTTCACCTTTGGTTAAAATAGCCGCTCTCCTACGAGCAAACGCCTTAACCTGGCGTCTAGGTGTGTGGTAAGATTGCCTGGAACAGAGGTTTTATCTGAGTTGGAATCTCGTATAAATTGCAAAGGTCAAGCTGACCGATTGTTAACCACGATACTTTTCCTATAGATTTGGAAAATATACAACAAGGCTGGTGACGAACTGAGTGGAATTTGTAGATGAATATCTAAGATTTGCTACCAGAACTTAACCAACTTCCCACAATTTTGACTTTTATTTGATTTTTAGGATACACACATGAACGACAAGCTGATGCTAATGATTCCAGGCCCAACCCCGGTGCCAGAAGCTGCCTTACTGGCATTAGCCAAGCACCCAATTGGACACCGCACCAGTGAATTTAGCAATATATTGGCAGAGGTGACGGAAAACCTCAAGTGGCTACACCAAACTCAAAGTGATGTGCTGACACTGAATGTCAGTGGTACGGGTGCTGTCGAAGCTGGAATAATTAATTTTCTCTCTCCAGGCGATCGCATTTTAGTTGGTTCTAATGGTAAATTTGGCGAACGCTGGGTAGAAGTTGGCCAAGCCTACGGTTTGAATGTAGAAGAAGTTAAGGTGGAATGGGGAAAACCCTTAGACCCCGCAGTATTTGCCGAAAAACTTCAAGCAGATACTCAAAAGCAAATTAAAGCCGTAATCATCACCCACAGCGAAACCTCGACGGGTGTGTTGAATGACCTAGAAACTATCAACCGCCACGTTAAAGAACACGGTGAAGCTTTAATTATCGTTGATGCCGTCACTAGCTTGGGTGCGTTCAATCTACCTGTGGATGCTTGGGGTTTGGATATAGTCGCTTCCGGTTCCCAAAAAGGTTATATGATTCCGCCGGGATTGGGTTTTGTCTCTGTCAGTGCCAAAGCTTGGGAAGCTTACAAAACTGCGAAGCTACCGAAATATTATTTGGATTTAGGCAAATATCGCAAAGCCACAGCCAAAAATACAACTCCATTTACTCCTCCTGTGAACTTGATCGTAGCGTTACACACGACGTTACGAATCATGAAGGAAGAAGGCTTAGAATCAATATTTGCTCGACATGAACGGCTAAAGAATGCTACCCGCGCCGCCATTAAAGGGTTAAATTTACCCCTGCTTGCAGCAGATAATTCCGCTAGTCCAGCGATTACAGCTGTAGCACCACAAGGAATTGAACCCGATAAAATTCGGTCATTGATGAAAAAACGTTTTGATATTGCCCTAGCTGGTGGTCAAGACCATTTGAGCAATAAGATTTTCCGTATTGGTCACTTGGGTTTTGTGAGCGATCGCGATATCCTTAGCTGTATAGCATCCTTGGAAGTTACCTTAAGAGAACTTGCTTACGAAGACTTTACTCCTGGATCTGGTATTGCGGCAGCAGTTAGAGTGTTTAGTCAATCCTAAGTACTAAGCATTAAATCAAAAGAGCGAGTTAAATTATCAACTCGCTCTTTTAATTTGTATATAAATGAATAGAAACCGCCAAAGTCAATAGACCTATATATCAACCTTTGCACAAGGTAGAGTGGATGTGACATCCTTCAATTCCCCTAAATTATACCAAGTTGCCCTAGATAGTATTATTTGCTCTGTAGACAGCCCCCACAGTATTTTTGACCCCAAACAGGACTAACTTTGGCAACTTAGTATGATCCCAAATTGGCATCAATAGTATTGTTTCAGATTTCGGTAACAACCTTTTGGTAGAGACTTTTAATCGAAAATCCAAAATCCAAAATCCAAAATTATTATGACTTTTGACTTTTGACTTCCCCAAAGGGGCTGACCTATGCGGTCTCCAGCCAATCATAAATTTGGTCTAACTGCTCTAGAGTAATTAACCCATACTGCCAAAGAATCATGGCCAAAGGACCTGGGTCTTGCTCTCGATGCCGAAGCGCCACCGCCAGGGATGCTGTGGAAATTGCCAAATCCTCTTGCAAAAAATGAATCAGTCGAGAATATTTCGATGGTGACATTTGTATCTCACCTCCTTGTGCAGAATGTATTGTCATATATTAGTTCACCATTGCTCGGTAGCCAGTAGCCAGTATTTTATCTGTCACTGTGCCGTTCTCGGCTATACACCCCAGCACAGTTTTTTGAATTTGCCTTCAAGAGAGACTTCTCATAAAAGGACTGAAAAATAGAAATTTTCGTACAAATCATCTGCTCAATTCTGAAGCAGTGTTTTTATCTAGTTAAATCGGCTCCATCTTATTTACTGTTGTGCGTTATTTAATTACACATGTAGTAACAGAGATTCCATAGCCTATACTCTCTTATTCGCAGCTATTTACACTTACGCCCAAGGGAATATTTTTGTCAAACCTTAAGACTGCGATTTCAGGTTGGAGACAGTAGAATTTTACATTATTACCACAGTTTTTAAATAGTAGCGTTACAGATGAGTTTTTTGCCACAACACGTGACATTTTTTACAAAAAAAACATAGATTTAGCTAGTATAGGCTCTGAACAGAGCAACCATCCAAATTTTTATCCCCGTAAAGCAGCTAAGTCTCAAAACTCAATTTTGACAACATCGCCGACTTTCAAATTCAATTCGGCAGCTCTTCCAGAGCGAAGTTCAATCACTTTATCGATTGGTGTATTGGGACCATAGGTAGGACAAGGCTCGCTTGCACAAGGAGGTGCAGCAGCCTGAATATATTTAACTACACCGTTCTGTAAAAATACCATATCCAAGGGTACAGGTACATTCTTCATCCAAAAACTGACTGGTTGTGCTGAAGGGAACCCAAATAACATTCCTCGGTCATCTGGCAAAGCTGGCCGATACATCAAGCCCATCGCTTGCTGTTGTGGCGTCTTAGCCACTTCTAGCTGAATCGTTGTGCCATTAGGAAGAATGGCTTTTGCAGAAATTGGTAGTTTTTGACCTAAACTCTCTGGTGCTGGAGTTTGGGAACCAGATGTAGGAATGGGAGGTTTAGCTGTTGTTGGCATAGAACAGCCCATCAGGAAAAGACTCAGCAACATTGAGAGCAAACTTAGCCGACGAGTCATAATTATTTTTGATTTTGGTAATTTAGATTTCAATTTTACAGAATTTAAGCTAGAAAACCCACGACTTTTATTCGCCTCGTAATACACCTGATTTTTCAGGGGTTCTAGAAAACCTTGCTCCCATTCCTTACAAGGGTTGGGGGCTGGAGAGTTGGGTTTTTCGTTAACTTTTGCACATCACCTGAGTTGTCAGCCGTAATACACAGCCGTTTCAGTCTCAATTAACAAGACTTGGGGCAAAATTTCCTTGTTAAAGGCAGGCAAACTTCCGCTACAGTCTACTAGGATTCTCTTAAAACGTACCCTACGCCCCGTACCGTTTGAATGAGGCGCTTTTGACCTTCATCTTCAATTTTTAGGCGCAAGTAGCGGATGTACACTTCAATTACATTCGACTCACCCAGAAAGTCATAACCCCAAACATTTTCTAAAATTTGTTCGCGGGTTAACACCTCACGGGGATGTTCCATTAAGAATTTTAATAGTTCAAATTCCTTCATTGTCAAGTCAATTGCTCGTCCGCTATGTATAGCACGGCGAGTTGCGATGTCTAAAATCAGATCCCCAAAGCGTAATTGCTCAGTAGTATCTATATCAGGTTTTAAGTAAAGGCGAATTAACTTCAAAAAGTCTTCTGAACGGTAAGGCTTGAGGATATAATCATCCGCTCCTGCTTCTAGACAAGCTACCCGATCATCGACTGTATCCCTTGCCATTAAAATCAACACAGGCGATCGCATACCAGTGCTTCTCAGATTTTTGCACAATGAGAGTCCTGATTCTCCTGCTAGCATCCGATCTAAAACAATTAAAGCAGGCTGGCGATCGCGACAGTGTTGTAAGCCACTGGTCGCGTCATGAGCCAAAATTGATTCATAGCCGGCTTCTTGCAAATCGCAAGAAAGCTGATTTGCTAGGCTCTCATCGGTTTCAATCACCAAAACACAGGGACTTGGAGCAACTGTCATAACAATTTGGGATATTGGATTTAGGATTGTAAAGATATTCCAGAGAAAATCTTTACATCAGTTAAAAGTGCAATTACGAGTTTTTAGTGATGGAGCAATCCTGATTTGACATGCTGCTAAGGATCTTTTAGCACGTTCAGGTGTCTGCCATCTAATTCTCCGATGCAATCTTAATAACTAAATCCAAATACCATGCCTATGTCAGTAATTCTGGAAGGAAATCAGTAAGTTGGGGAGTAGGGAGTGGGGAGTAGGGAGTGGGGGATGAGGGAGAAATCAATTCAAAATTCAAAAACTTTGCCTTCTGCCTCCTGCCTTCTCCCAAGGGGAGACGCTAAAAGCGATCTGCCTCCTGCCTCCTCCCCAATCCCTACGGCAATTCTACCGAAGTTGGTTTAGCGATATGTGGTAAACCCCAACCTAATTTTTCTCGCAAGATTCGGAAAAACTCAGGCGGTTGCAGGCGAATAAATCGGACACTGTATTGCGATCGCTCCATATATACTCTATCTTCTGGTAGTACATAGCACCCTCCATTACCATCCACTACCATCACCAACCGAGGAATGTTTACTGGGTAAATGTTGACCGATTCAGTATCTGGAAATACTAATGCTCTAGAAGCTAGGGAATGGGGACAAATGGGTACTAGCTGTAAAGCAGGCACACCAGGGGTAACAACTGGCCCACCAGCACTCAATGAGTAAGCTGTAGAACCAGTAGGCGTAGAAACAATCACACCATCGGCTGCAATATCTACTGGTGCATGACGCCCTATGGCAATTTCAAAATGGCACATACAGGTCAAAGGTTCTCGATGCAGCACCATTTCATTCAAGCAGAGGGCTTCCCACAGCACTGCTTCTCCCCGAAACACTTTGACGGTGAGCATGGCTCGTTCTTCAATTTCATACTCACCCGCCATCAGCTGTTCTAGTGCTTGGGGCAATTGATTCAGGAAGGTTTCCGTCAAAAATCCCATGTGGCCGGTATTCACTGTTAGCAGTGGAATACCACAGGGGGCTACCTGACGAGACGCTGCTAAAACAGTGCCGTCTCCCCCCAACACCACTGCAAACTCCATATCTGAGTCAAAACCAGGGGGCGTTAGACCGTCAATGGGAGTGTGGCATACAGGACTCTCTGGAGTAGAGTAGCCCAGTATTCCACCGATACTTGATGTGATACACACATCCCAACCGGCAGCGGTTAGCTTGTCTTTCAACTCGATAGCGACACGACCCGCTATCGGTTTAACGTCATTGTAGATAATGCCTGCTTTCGGCACACTTAAATATCCAAGTTTAGGCGGTGCTTTGTATTATGTAATCCTTACACATTTTGGTCATGTAGTCATTAATCTAGAGTCAAATATCCAGAGTCTAGAGTCAAACGACTAATGTCTGTTTTGTAATGACTATTGACTATTGGCTTTTGAAGACTGTTTAAAAGGAGTTTTTTTAGGTTTCTGCTTTTTATTTTTATTTTTCTGGTAGTCTACCTCTTTGAGCTTCTTCATAATTCGGCTGAAATACTCTTGTAGATAGCTTTCTAGGGTTGTGGTTTGTTGCGGATCTAAACCAAAGACTGTATATACTTCATCCATTGAAGCATTTAACTGTTTACCACTAGCCAATACTTCTGTAAACGCTAGCCTGTCTGCTACATTCCATCCCCACTGAAAGAACCGCATTAAGCCCCGTACAGCACGCAGTAAGCTTATTGGCATCCGCGTTATCCTGGCATCTTTTCCAGATAAGCGTTCGCACAGGTTGATGATTTCTTCTGCACTCCATGCACGAGTACCGACTACAGGAAAAGCTTGGTTTTCTGTTTCTGGTACACTCAATGCACGGATTGCAAACTTAGCAATGTCCTGAGTGTCCATATAGGCGATGGGAGAAGAATTACCTGTTACCCAAACTGGCTGTCCTTCCAAAATGGGAATCCCGTACTGGCCAATTAACCCTTGCATAAACCCAGCTAGGCGCAAGATGGTATAGTTCAAGCCAGACTCAGCCAGGAAAAGTTCTGTACACCGCTTAATTTCCATGAGCGGTACTTCTGGGTATTTATCAGCATCTAAAATTGAAAAGAAAATAAAACGCTCTACACCCGCTGCTTTTGCAGCTTGAATCAATGCTACTTTGCCTTCCCAGTCCACTTGTTTGATACTCAGTGAATCTGTAGGGCGAGATGTTGACGCATCAATAACTTGAGTTACACCAACTAAAGCTTCGGTTAGGGTATCGGGGTAACGTAAATTTCCCGGTACGAGTTCCGCACCCCATTCTTTGAGAAAAGCTGCTTTTTTACTGCTGCGAACAAGACAACGTACTTTATATCCCTCATCGATTGCCCGACGAGCCACTTGTCTTCCTAAGGTGCCAGTGGCACCGACGATTAATAATGTCATGAGGGTTGTAATAAATTTTAATGTTTTATGAAAAGAATGTTATCAGAATAACCTATGCAAACAAAAGTTTACATCTTTTCTCAGAAAATCGTTTTTATGGAAAAATTAATGGGAAAACTGCTGTCCGTTTAACGGACAAGCTTTTTTCCCAGTTAGCGAAAAATATGAACGCCGGCTTGAGGCAAACAGAACTTTTCGATGAAAAAGGGAGTGGGAAATGGGGAGAATAATAACTCCTAACTCCTAACTCCTAACTCAGGACTCAATTATTCTTCTCCACCCTGAATTTTCAGTAACAAAGCACCTAAGCCCCAGCCTACGAAGATTAAACCGAAGGACAATAGAGCTGCATTCAAAATTTCGCCGCCCATTGGTGTGATTCTCCTTATCCAAATTAGTGTGTGTAAACTAGGTCTAGCAGAAGCTTTTCAATTGTTGCTGTAGGATTAGACCTGTGTAAATAATTTTAAACTAGTTTAGCAAGTAATCCCTACTGAATTGGGGGGCAATCCCTACTGTGGAGCGGTGGAGATGGGGAAATATGAGAAAAATTGATGATAATTATTATGAATAAATTTTATGTATCAAAATAATCAAGGGAATTTAGCGAATTTTCGCCAAGATGACCGCCCACGTTTGGCGTTGACGCTGGGAGATCCGGCGGGAATTGGGCCGGAGGTGATTTTAAAAGCTTTAGCAGAGCCGGAACTTAGTAAAAAATATGACGTTACAGTGGTGGGTAGCTGGGATTTGCTTGCACAAACTTATCACAAACTGAATTTAATAGAGAATTTAGCACCTTTGGCAAATCCAGACGAGTTGTCAGTCAGCGATGTGCAGTTAGATAGGGAAATTAAAGATGAAATTATCCCAGGAATAGGTAATGCGGCGAGTGGTGCGGCTAGTTTTGCCTATATGGAATATGCGATCGCTCAAACACTTGCTGGTAAATTTGATGCTATTGTCACAGGGCCGATCGCTAAATCTGCTTGGAAAGCCGCCGGGTATAATTATCCAGGGCAAACGGAACTTTTGGCAGAAAAGTCAGGTGTTGACCGTTTTGGGATGTTATTTGTAGCGCGATCGCCCCATACTAACTGGACACTCCGCGCTTTACTTGCTACCACACATATTCCCCTACGTCAAGTAGCCGATACATTGACACCGCAGTTGCTGACACAGAAATTGGATTTGCTGGTGGAGTGTTTGGAGAAAGATTTTGGGATAGAAAATGGGAGAATTGCGATCGCAGGTTTGAATCCCCACAGTGGCGAACAGGGACAACTTGGACATGAAGAACAAGATTGGTTAATTCCCTGGTTGGAGCAAGAACGGAAAAAAAGACCACAATTACAGCTAGATGGGCCAATACCGCCAGATACGATGTGGGTTAAACCTGGTCAAGCTTGGTATGGAAATTCTTTAGTACAAAATCCTGCTGATGGCTACTTGGCACTTTACCACGACCAAGGCTTAATACCTGTGAAGCTGATGGCGTTTGATCGGGCAGTTAATACTACTATTGGCCTTCCTTTCGTTCGGACTTCACCAGATCATGGAACAGCGTTTGATATTGCGGGTAAGGGAATTGCTGATGCTACGAGTATGAAGGCTGCGATACATTTAGCGGCTGAGTTGGTGAGTCAAAGGTTGGCGGTGGGTTGTGGTTAAAAGTTCTTTGCAATATTTACTAGGAGTAATGCTTACTTGAATTTTGAAATTATCGGAGACATCACCAATATTGAAATAATTGCTGTTGGTAACTCTATTCGTGAACTAGAACGCTTGCGTAAAACTTATGGTTCAGGACGGTGGCGCAAACTTAAAGGCTTTGCAACCATTAGCTTAGACGACGGAAGTATTTATGAAGCTGAGTTACACTGGTATGAAGCCCACGGAATTGGTAAGAAAGAAATCAAAATAAAACGCTTTCTATAGGAGTCGTTATGCAGTCAGCTAGCACAGAAACTCAATATGTTGTTTGCATTAATAACAAAGATTATCCTGCTTCTTTAGAAATTCGGAAAATTTACCAGACCGTTCCTGATTCTGATGCTGTTAAGCACCAAATGATTAGAGTTATTGATGAATCAGGCGAAGACTATTTATATCCTAGCAATTATTTCGTATTGATTGAATTACCAAAAGCGGTTGCAGAAGCTTTTTATCTGGCTAGTTAAAATTTAATTATTTGTTTCAATAACTCTAAAATCTATTTTCAAAAAATAGCTGTTTTTCATCACCAAAGCTGCTTTGAATCATATTGTGCCAGCTATTCCTGTTTCATTAATCCGAAATATAAACACCGGAGTATTCGGGTAATGCTGGCGAGACTTATTTATAGCAGCTAATTCGTCTTTATCAGTGAAATAGTCTACACTCTCAGGTTCAACAGCTACATACCAGTTGTATTGAGTTTTGATTAACTCTGGTTTAACTCGGTCAAAAATAACTTTAGAGCGTTGGTAAAATGCCTCTTGTTGAGCTTTCCATTGAGATTTTTTTTCTTCTGACCACTGAATATCAGGGAATATTCTTCCCCGATGAACTGTGCGAATAGGCTTTGGATCAGTCATTGTTATTTTTACCAATCTATTTTGAGATTTTATAGCTTTATCATCGAAGCTATTTACTAGCTTCAAGTAAAGGCAATTTAACCAGTCATCCACTCGTTGGGTGGCTGGTATTTCTTTTTTTGTGCCCTTCGTGTTGTAGCGAAAATTGTACCGGCTAACGCCTGGGATATGTGAGGAAATTTAGTTTTTTACTCGTTGAGTGGATAGGACTTCCTTTTTTTTGTTCATTTTGGGTTGAAGAGTGTTTGATTTTTAGGAGTTGATTATGAATTTTGATAACATTGAAGACTTTGGTTGCGATATTAAAAGTCTTCATGACTTGTGCAATCATCAATTTGGCATGAAGTCAATGCCTTCTAGTGAGATTGCTTCTGGTCGAACTCACAAATGGTTTAGATCCGAGGTAATACTAGTACACCCTGCGGTAATTAACAAAGGACATTGGGATGAGACGGTTAATCGACTTGGCGATCGCATTCTTCCAGGATGGGATTGTGCCTTACTCTGCCATTATCGTCCAGGTGTTGGCATGAAACGACACCGTGACCACCCCGTTTTTGAACCTCTGGTAGCATTAGTCAATATTGGACGTGCTACTTTCTGCATTGATACTCAAGGGTTATGAGAAAGATACCCATGACTGAAATACGAAGGCGGTACCATTGCCAAAATATGTAAATGCGGGTGTGCTGAGACTCCATCTCTACCTTTAGTTACTTCGATAGACTTCACCCAACCTTTTGCAGGCCATGCTTTCAATTCAGTGAATCGCTTAAAAGCTTGATTTATCAAATCCAAGTTTTCCCTGAGTTCCTCAATCTGGCAATTTTTTACAGTCAAGGTGACAAATAGCCAACGGTGCTTGGGGTAATCATTTACAACCTGTGGGAGAATTTTGTAAGCCCTTGCTTTCCACATTAGCGATCGCCTCCACTGACAAACCGGACAGTGGCGAACTCTACAGAATCGAGCATCTGATAGCTTTAACTTGAGAATACCTTCCGATTCCTCTGGCACTAATTGAAACTTCAGCAACTCGGAACATATTCTCATCCGCCAAGCATACTGCTGAAAATAATCTTCGTCTGCTTTGGCATAATAATGCAGGACTTTATCAGTATTACTTCTGTGCTTGTCCCAGATTTTACCTATAGGCGAAACTTCGGTTAAGCTCTGTATATTTTGATTTTGTTGGAACTTATTTTGAGACGATATATTAAAAGCAATAAAGTCACTGTCTGAGGCTTGAGCAAACACGAAATCACCAAATCAGTTTGTATCAACGCCTCAAATTAACGCAAGTTATACGGTCAAGCCTCAGTAAAAATATTTAGGGAATTTGAGTTTTCCCTGAGTTCCTGAATCTGTCAATTATTAAAAGCAATTTCGTTTTTGTCCGACCATAGATAGCCTTGGCCCGGAAAACATGTCAGATTACTTGAATAAGTACCAATCTGACAGGAAAACTATTCTAATGAGAATTTGGGCTACTACTGCTGTGCTAGTTTCTTCTTGGCTAATATTTGGCGTCATAGGTTCTAAGCCAATCAACGCTACTTCTGTTTTGGTACAAAATGCCATATCATCTCCTGCGCCAACGAATACAAAACAGATTACTGTTAGTAACACCGAGTTCGGGCTAAAGAGAGTTGACTCCAAAGGGAACATTACCATTTTACGGACAACAAGAGTGCCACTTCAGGAAGGAAACGCCTACGGGTGGCGGATTAAACTAAAAGACTATCAAGGTGAAGTGAAATGGCGCGAAGTTTTGCGTTTACCAAAACCTCCAGTAACTTGGGGTACAGATAAGGGTGAAGACTTCTCAATGTCACCAGACGGCATGACATCTGTGACACGGCGCACACAGTCGGCTCCAGAGGGTGTGATTGAGAATTTTTGGACAATTACTCCTGGCGATCCACTTGGTAAGCATAGAATAGAGGTTTATATTGATGACCGTTTGATTAGAACTTTCGAGTTTGAAATTATTCCAGTTAAGCAGATATGAAAGGCATTGGGCATTAGTCATTAGTCATTAGTCATTTGTCCTTTGTCATTCTCCCCCTGCCTCCCCTGCTCCCTCTGCCTCCCCTGCTCCCTCGCTTCTTCTTTTCCCCTTAGCCTTAAGCTGAAGAGTATCTTAGAGATAGAAGTTTGATTGTTGTTGGGTGGTGATCATGAATACAGAAGAATTCCTGCGATTGATCGACAAGCAGCGCCCATGTCCTCAGACACTGCCAAAAGGGCTGCAAGCAATGTGGTATGACAAGAAAGGTGATTGGAGCAAAGCTCATGAAATAGTTCAAAATGCCAGCGATGTCGATAGTGCCTGGGTTCATGCTTATTTGCACCGCAAAGAAGGCGATTTGAACAATGCCCATTTTTGGTATCAACGTAGTGGTCAGCCAAATTTTTCAGGAGAACTAAGCCAGGAATGGGAACAAATAACGTCTGTATTGCTAAAGAAGGTGAACGCTACACATGAATGCTGAAGAATTAAAACGGCGTTTTGCCGCAGGAGAAAGATATTTTCCAGGCGTCAACTTGAATAGGGACAAGCTGATAGGAGCTTATTTGCCTGGAATCAATTTATGGGGTTCTGACTTGAGTGGAGTTAACCTAGCTAAAGCTAAACTCTGGGGAGCAGATTTGAGTAGAGCTAACTTAGCCCAAGCGAACTTGACCAGAGCTAATTTGAGCGGTGTAAAACTGAATGAAGCAAATCTCCGGGGAGCAAAACTCAACTATGCCAAGTTGTATGGAGCGAATTTGACTGGCGCTTACTACGATGAAAGCACGCGGTTTTCTAGAGGTTTTGATCCCATTAGTAGAAATATGCGAAAGGTGTGAAAGGGATTGGGGACTGGGAAAAAGTTTTTTAAAATTGGTGTTGGGTAAGAGCAACCAGCATAATTTTTTGATTTGGCATCCAATCCCCAGTTCCCTTTAAATAACTGATGTTGATTTATGTTGATGTGAGTCATCTAACATAGACGATATCAACATTTGTTCAAAGACTTTGGAAAGAGCAGTTTGAAAACGTTGACGATGCTTGAGTTTGAAAAAGGGTCGAACTATTTCTGCGTAGGCGTAGCCTGCCTTTGGCATCGCACCGTTACTCTCTCTATTATCAATCACTCGAATTGCCCGCAGAGTTCCCAACTGTATTTCTTTTTTTACCATCAACTCAGAAATTCCAATAGCACCGACACCATCTTCGATCGCTGCTTTTGTCATCTCTCCACTATTGAACACTAAAATTACATCCAGTTCACTCAGATTAATTCCCCAATTTTGTAGGGCTTTCTCAAACCTTTGCTGAGTTCCAGAACCTGATTCTCGCATCACCCAAACGGTTTGGGTCAATTGGCTTAAGTCAACTTCTCCCCACTCAAACCAAGGGTGTTTTTGACCTACGACAATTTGCAAGCGATCGCTCCCCACTATTTCATACTCTAGAGTACTCTGAAGCGCTGGCTTCACATCTCCTTCCACCAAACCCAAATCAAACTGTCCTGTTGCTGTTCCGACACAAATCTCTTCTGTATTGGCAAGGCCACAGTCAATCTGGATACCAGGATATCGGCTTTTAAACTCACTAATTTTACTGGGTAGCCAGTAGTTAGCAATTGTCAAACTTGACCCTAATTTCAACTCACCCCGTTGCAGATTGTTCAATTCTCGCAATCCTCTTTCAGTCAAAGAGACTTGATCAAGAATTTTTTGTGCTTCCACTTGCAATAATTTACCAGCCTCAGCAATCTCGATATGGCGACCAATCCGATGGAATAGTTTCACTCCGTATTCTTGCTCTAAGTTGTGGATTGCTGCACTGACGGCAGGTTGTGTAATATAAAGATCTTCTGCTGCGCGAGTAAAGTGTAAGTGCTGCGCCACAGCCAGAAAGATTTTTAGCTGTTCAAGCGTCATTCCTGCCATTTATAGTGTCCCTACAACTTGGTGTCAAAATTTTAATCACTTTCATTTATCATTTTGACAAACAAAAGCACTTGATTCTATCGATTACTTTGACTAAAGTATAAACCAAGGCTTCGGGACTAACTTAAACGGTTCAATAGAGAGCAGAGAATAAATAACTACTGCCCTATGCCCAATGCCAAAGCATGAAAATAAAGACTAATCATACCGCAGGACTGGATTAGACTACTTGGTTTAATGCCAATAATCATTGGTGTGAGTAGCTTACTAAAACGCGAAGAGGATTCACCAGAGGAAGCCGAAGAAGAAACCGAGCCGTCTTGTCCCACTATAATTACCAGTTTTTTCTCTCCCCAAACATGCAATTTAGCTGCGATCGCCTTTGCAAATCGCAAATCGTCATTCATTTTTACAGAATGATTCGCTTGTAGTAAGCGGCTCCAGCCCTGCTTTTATGCAACTTAAATGCCGATTAACTTAGTTGCAATTTTTTCTCCCCCTGCCTTCCAAAACGATTGATTATTTTTTAGTTGAAAGTCCCTTGCTGCATAAATTCCTATATCTGAACGTAAAAATCAAAAGTGGTTCACAAGTTTCCTCTTCGTCAAGAGAATCCCAACTTTAAATTCTTATTCAAGGAGAATACTTATGAACCCTAAAGGAAGACCCAGAAAAGCTTTCAAAGAAGTTTGAGAATTATTCCCAAACTTCTTTGAAACATCACCAAGTCCATTTTAGGGGAGATAGAAATGAAGCTCGTTAAAGGCACTTTTCTAACCGGGATATTTTTAAGCACACTTGTCTTAGCAGTTAGTAGACTCTCAGATAAACCAGCACAGGCCCAATTGACAATTGATCCGGCACAGATCCAATTAATAAATCCAATTAAAATTAACCGATTATTATACCGTGTTGACGAACTAGCAGTACTAAAACAAGATGTTTATGACCAGGTGAATCAGTACCGGGCTACTCAAGGTCTACCACCCCTTGAATTAGATTCTCGCATAAGTGACCAGGAGCAAACCTATGCACAAACTATGGCTGAAGCTGGATACCCGCTTAATCATCAGGGGCTTGATCAGAGAGCCGAGGTAGTGCGCCAAGCGATTCCCCACAGTACCTACAGCTATAGGGAAAATGAGTACTTCTGTTACGGTGATGGTTGTTCTGCCACGGCCGCAGTGCAGTGGTGGCTGAGTAGCCCTGCTCATCGCGCAAATATTCTAGGCCAGTATGAACTAACTGGTATAGGCGTCGCCAAGGATGCCAAGGGTCAGTATTTCTTCGCGCAAATGTTCCTTCACATCCAGTGATATCGTGTCTGGTTCAAGACCTATGGCAATACTTTTCGGTTAAGCATTTTTAACTCGGAATCGGGTTTGGGGTAAAGGG
>NZ_JAYGHD010000043.1:0-28775 GCF_034932245.1 Nostoc sp. UHCC 0251 | reverse complement strand
AAGGATTTTGGTATTATGCAAAATCATTTTCATACATGGAATCAGCAACGCCCAAAATCCTATTGTCAAAGGTAGGGAAATTTCCGCCGTGCCCATTGTACTAGTACAATGGGCACGGAAATAAAGATACCATTTCAAATGGTGCAAGAGTAGATAATTGGTATATATAAGACGCGATTCATCGCGTCTCTACATGAGGGTTTTGTTGCTTATTCTGAACTGTATTGAATTATGCGTGACTTTTGACTTCCCCCTTGCGGTACTAGTCCCCAAAATCTCCGGTTCAACGCAAACAACGAATCGCCTCTAATAGACCTCTGGCTTTATTGAGCGTTTCTTCGTATTCTTTTTCTGGCTCAGAATCAGCTACCAAACCTGCACCAGCTTGTACGCTCACTGTATTGTCATGTACTACCATTGTGCGAATTGCGATCGCAGTATTTAATTGCCCTTCAAAATCGTAATATCCATACACACCGGAATAAACACCCCGACGACTAGACTCTAACTCGTGAATAATCTCCATTGCCCTAATCTTGGGTGCGCCGCTTACTGTACCTGCTGGGAAGCAAGCTTTCAATAAATCCCATGCTGTTTTACCGAGTGCTAATTTTCCCACAACATTACTAACTATATGCATCACATGGGAGTAGCGCTCAACTACCATTAATTCATCAACTTTGACGCTACCATTTTCACAAACACGCCCCAAATCATTCCGTCCTAAATCTACAAGCATCACATGTTCGGCAACTTCTTTGGGGTCTTCGAGTAAATCCTTTGCAAAGGCTGCATCTTCCTGGGTAGTTTTACCCCGTGGACGCGTCCCGGCAATGGGACGTACCGTTGCTATCACTCCACCATCTGCATCGGTTTCGGCTTTTACCATCACTTCGGGACTGGAACCGATGATTTGCCAATCTTGGAAGTTAAAGTAAGCCATGTAAGGCGAAGGATTTATCTGACGTAGGGAGCGATAAAGGGCAAAGGGGTCGCCTGTGTATGGTGTTGATAGCCTCTGGGAAATAACTACTTGAAAAATATCGCCTGCTTTAATGTAGTCTTTAGCTTTTTGGACGCTGGCACAAAAATCAGGGCGGGTAAAGTTGCTCTTATACTGGTCTGTCTCTCTGCTCCCCTCCTCCTTTGCTCCCCTGCTCCCTGGCGGTTTCCATTCCAACCTAGTTTTTTCTGGGGATAAGGGCAAAGACAGCTTTTCGAGCATTTGGGTGACGCGATCGCACGCTTGTTGATAGGCTGCGTGTAAATCTACTTTCGGATCGCGTAAATCAGCATAAGCGATCGCCCAAATTTTCCGCTTTACTTGGTCAAAAATCAATAGGTGGTCTACCTGCATCCACAATCCATCAGGGATATTTCGCTCATCTGGTGGATGAATTGGCACACGCGGTTCAATCCAGCGAATTAATTCATAGCCCCAAAAACCAAATAAACCGCCAATTCCTGGCGGTAGCTGTGGTAGCTTGACTGGGTGATAAGGCGCTAAACATTCGGCCAAAGCTGCAAAAGGGTTGCCGGCAAAAACGACCTGCGAACCGTCACGATTTTTCTGAGTCGTGCGATCGCCCCTTGCTTCCAAAACCCAAAGTGGATCGCAACCAACTAAACTATAGCGTCCCAGTTTTTCCCCACCTTCTATCGATTCCAACAAAAAGCTATAGGGCTGACCTGCACAGACTTTATACCAAGCAGATACGGGCGTATCTAGGTCTGCCACCCATTCCTGATATACGGGGACGAAGTTGCCTTGTTGCGCTAGGGTGGAAAACTGGGAGAAATCCGGAAACATCATTATTTTTAAAAGTAATTGGTAATTGGTAATGGGTAATGGGTAATTATTTTTCTTACCAATTACCCATTACTAATTACTCATTAGCTACTAATAGCTAGTTACGGAGCGTCGTAGGTAGCAACACCGCTAAACTTAACTTTAGCGGGACTGGGGTTTTGTCCGATACGGCGGTCTACATAACGGACTTTCTCACGACCTTCAGTTACCTTTTCGGGGAAGGTACCATCAGCTGGGTGAATTAAAGTGGTTTCTCCGTTGGGTAAAATCCGGTAAATTTTGTAGTCTGTAATTTTGAGTTTCCGAAGTTGCTGACCGCCCAAAAAGATGCCATATTCTTTACGAGCTATATACAGCAGGTTTTCACCTTTCCGCATAGTAGCAGCACCACCTGTAGGCAATTCAAAAACTTGCTCTTTCGGGCTAGTCCAAGTGATAGCGTACTTTTCTTCGACTTGTGCTTTTGTGAGCAAGCCACCGGTGCTGCCAGCAAATAGCGGGGTTTGTCCAGAGAGTGTTTCTGCCATAAAGTCTGTTCTCTCAACGTTTTTAGGGAATCCTAACACTGCAACCACGATCATATTGCGATCGCGTTATAGACTGTAACAGTTTTTAGTCATTAGTCATTGGTCATTTTCCCATGCCCCATGCCCCATGCCCCATGCCCCATGCCCAATCCCTATCTACTTTTAACTTTTGTCCGCTTTTCTTCTTTGCTACTCTGAACAATCGGGATTGTGAAGTGAAACTGACTACCCTGATCTTTGCCAGTTGACTCTGCCCAAATTTCCCCACCCCAGCCATTAACAATTTGACGGCAAATTGCTAAACCAAGTCCAGTTCCGCCAGTGGTGCGGCGCAGTGCTCCTTCTTCTTGATAGAAGCGGTCAAAAACTACTTCTAAACGATTCGGTTCAATGCCGCGTCCAGTGTCAGCCACAGTCACCTCAACCATTTGATGGCTGTTGTGAATCGCTTTAATGGTGATTTCTCCTTCGGGTGGTGTAAATTTACAAGCATTATCCATGAGTTTTGCCAGTACCTCTACTAGCCAATCACCGTCAGCTCTAACCAGAGGTAGGTTTTCGGCAATTTGAGTCTTGATTTTGGGAGGCTTTTCCGTTGAGGAACGCGTGCGATTGCGGCTGAGTGATAAATCTATACACTCTTGTAAAGTAAGCGATTCTGGATGCCATTCCACCCGACCGCTTTCCAAGTTGGAAAGTGTAAGGAAATCTTGTACCAATTTTCGCATCCGTTCCGAATCAGAAAGAGCGGTGTTGAGCATAATTTGCTGCAACTCCAAAGGCATATCCGGCTCACTAGCGAGGCTTTCTAGGCACACTTGAATTGTGGATAGGGGGGTACGCAGTTCATGCCCGGTGATGGCTATGAGGTTGCTGCGGGTGCGGTCTAGGGCTTCTAGCTGCTGGTTAAGTTCTTCTAGGTTGGCATAAGCTTCCGCTTGGATGAGAGCTGCTCCCACTTGGGTGGCGATCGCTTTTACCAAATCCAATTCACCAGGTTGGCACTCGTGCGGTGGCATTCGACAATAGTGTAATTCCACGATGCCCAATAATCGCCCCTGGTAAAATACTGGTTCCATCAGCCAAGAACGAATGGCAAACTTTTTGGCGATTAAGGAGAGGGCTGGCGAATTGTTAACACGGGGGTCATTCAGTGTATCGCTAATACAAACACCTTCGCCTTGTTGCACTATGTCCTGAAATAGGGAATTTTTCTCTAACTCCCAAGTTTGCCCAAGAACCGATAAAATACCGGGATTCAAAAACTCGTGTTCAATTATAGCTTGGCTATCTGTGGCTTGAGCGCGGTAAATTAGACAGCGGCAGGCTTCTAGGTGTTGTCCTAATTCTTGTGCCGCCACCTGAAGAACTTCGTGAGGATCAAGCGATCGCCGAATGGCAGTGCTAATCGAGTTGACTAATCGCTCTTTTCGTGCTTGGGCAGCAATTGAACGGTAAGCTTTGTGCAATTTGTACTGACTAGCTTGCAAGTAAGTTACTAAGCGCTGCACAAAGGGATCTGTATCGATGTCACAAGCATATTCGTTGATCTGTTCTTCTCCAGAGTAGCTTCGCGGCTCTCCTATGCCAAACCTCCGACGAGCCTGCTCAATTTTAGTTGCCAGTTCTGGTCTGTAAACCAAAATCCTGTCTAATAGCAATTCAGCTGCTTTGAGGCTAACTCCCCTTTCTGATGTCCAAATTCCCTCAAATCTCCGCGCTGTGTCTATATCCAGATTAGGGCTTAGTTCCGGTAGTTGCTTGTTTTTGGCAATAGAACCAAGGCTTTCCCGGCAAACCAGACAAGTAGCATAATTGTCAGCAATCACTATTAAATGCCACTCTTGACTTAAACCATCCGTTGGCTCAAAAGCTATCTTTTCGTAGTGTTCAGAACTGTTGGTGAAATCAGTTTCTGGAGCAGATAATACGTATATCTGGTTACTCCGTAAAGCAAGTCGCAGGTAGCGATGAGCTTCTTGGCGGTAGAATCGCTCTCGCTGGAAACTAGCAATTACAAGGGGTTGAGCTAAAGTCGCAGCCAAAACTTGATCTTCCATCGCATGGGAGAGCGCCGTTAGTGAAGCCTTAAAATATAGCTGGGGCCGCAAGTAGGGTAGGGACTTTAGCAGATCACTCAGCACAGAAGTCGAAATGCTCATGAATTATTGTTAAACGCTCAACCTCGACAAGATCAAAAGTCACAGCTGCATTGTACAAATTCCAAGGGACTCTCAAGTTAAATAGAGAGTTGCAATATGTAAAGAACGCGCTTAAGCACTTTCTGCCAAAGCAGGCGCAACACTTCGTTACCAATTAGAAGGAGTGTGTACAACTTGAATTGTTGATTAACAACCTACTACGCCCAATATACATTCTCGACCTACTTTGATAGATGCTTGTACAGGTAAAATCTTTCAGTGCTAAGTACTAAAGCACTAATTGTTGTATGCTTTAAACTGTTATATTCATTAATAACCACTGATCATTGATTGATAGCCCTCGCGTTGGCATAGCCCGTCGTAGACATTACCTACTTTGCCTACACTAATTTATGCCGACTAAAAAAATTTTCTTACATAAAAACCATTACTCCTACATTCACATAATTTAATAAATTAATTGTCGTAAATCAGTCTAATTAAATACCATAGATATTTAAGACAAAATCGTATAATAGTAGAGAAAAGTTCTCTTCTATGCCCAACAAGAACTGGGAATTTCGCTTTTTTGGTGAATATTCTATGTGCCTTGTGTCTTAAAAAACTTTAATAATTAATAAATTATCTAAATATCCTCACTTCTGAGCCTTGACTTCGAGTTGTAAAATATAAGTTTATAAATATCTGCTTATACAGGTTTAAGCGCTGCTATTTTATCAGTAGGTATGTAAGTATTATTTTGTTTGGTTACAATGACTCGAACGGCTTTTAAAGAGTATCTTCTTTTTAAGTGATGAGGTCAGCGACCTCTCCTCGGAAGACCACAAAAATATAGACCTGTACACGGAACTTTGGCTAATGACACCGGATACGCTAATGACCTCGGAAAAAATTTTCCTAGATGGAAAAACTTTTATTCCTGCCGAACAATTACCTATCCCGGAGTGGCCTGGTGTTGTGAGTGAAAGATCACAACCGACACTGACGGTTAAAGATGATGATTTATTTTTTGTGACAGATACTATCGGGAACATTTCCGGCTGTTCCCTCAACGATGGCAATCCGAGCATGGGATTGTTTTGTTGTGATACAAGATTTCTTAATCGCTTAGAGTTGCAAATTGAAGGGCGATCGCCTGTACTCCTCAGTAGTACTGCTGAAAAAGGGTTTTCACTCTCAGTTTTGTGTACTAACCCCAGAATCGACGAACGCCTGAAAGCCGACACTGTAGGAATTCGTCGAGAAATGGTGCTGAATGGGGCACTATTTGAAGAAATAGAAGTATCTAACTACAGCACAACAACCGTCAGTTTTGAACTAAGTATCAGCTTTGATGCAGACTTTGTGGATTTATTTGAAGTCCGGGGTTATGACAGAGAAAAACGAGGTCGGCTTTTACGCCTAGTGGAACCGACGGCTGAGGAAGGAACATTTTCTGGCGGCGATGGCGTTTCACCTGTACCCAAAGAGCTACATGCCTCTAAGGAAGAATCTTTAACACTCGCTTATCAAGGTCTAGATGGCTCGGTGATGGAATCCCGTCTTCTATTCCAGCATCGCCAACCAGACTATTTCAAGGGTTACACTGCGGTTTGGAAGCTAGAGTTGACTTCTCACGAAACTCAAAAGCTGGGCTACCGGGTGAACATGTTGAAAAACAACCAGTCCAGTTCAACCGTAAGCGCAGCCATTACCTTAGGACAAGCGAAAGCCGCTGAGTTGATGGAGGAGCAACACTGGATACAACAAATTACCCGCATTAGCTCAGATAAGAGTACCTTCAATCTAGTGATTGAGCGGGCCGAGCAAGATATGTATTTGTTGCGCCAGTCTTTTGGGAAGTATAAAACAGTTTCGGCTGGAGTACCGTGGTTTTCTACACTATTTGGGCGGGATTCGCTGATTACAGCTTCTCAAACCCTAATGTTAAACTCGCAAATCGCCAAAGAAACCCTGATATTACTTGCGACATACCAAGGTAAAATCGACAACGAATGGCGCGAAGAAGAACCGGGTAAAATTTTACACGAGTTACGTTTGGGAGAAATGGCTCGTTGTCAAGAAATTCCCCATACGCCTTACTACGGTACAGTTGATGCCACTCCTCTATGGCTGATGCTCTATGCCGAACATTATGCTTGGACTCACGATCAAGAACTTTTAGAGCAACTTTGGCCGAATGCTCTAGCAGCAATGAAGTGGATTGATCGCAATATGAAAGAAACCGGCTACCTCAGCTACTTGCTTAAATCTAAACGCGGTCTTGCTAACCAAGGTTGGAAAGATTCTGGTGACTGTATCGTAGACCACAAGGGAGAATTAGCCAACGGCCCAATTGCCCTTTGTGAAGTGCAAGCTTATGTCTATGCAGCAAAAATGCGATTAGCAGAAATAGCTAGGATGAAGAAACGGCTTGATTTGGCAGATCGTTGGCAAGAAGAGGCTAGAAATCTTAAGGTTCGTTTTAATCAAGATTTTTGGGTGGAAGATCAGGATTTCTGCGCTCTGGCTTTGGATGGTGACGGCAAGCCAGTAGATAGTATTACCTCAAATCCTGGCCATTGTCTGCATTTGGGTCTTTTCACCCACGAAAAAGCCTATAGTGTAGCAGAACGGTTGCGGGCACCAGATATGTTTAATGGTTGGGGCATTCGTACTTTGAGTAGTTTATCACCCGCTTACAATCCGATGGGGTATCACATTGGTTCGGTTTGGCCCCATGATAACGCCTTAATTGCAATGGGATTGCGATCGCTCGGTCTGATCGATCAAGCCCTGGAACTTTTCCAAGGTTTATTCGATATGACTAGTCAGCAGCCTTATCAACGTCCTCCAGAACTCTTCTGTGGCTACGAACGGAACGGTGATAACGCTCCTGTGCAGTATCCAGTTGCCTGTACTCCCCAAGCTTGGGCTACTGGTAGCGTCTTCCAACTGCTGCAAATGATGGTTAACTTGGTGCCTGATGCTCAAAATAATTGCTTGCGAATAATTGATCCCGCTTTGCCAGAATCGATTAATCGCCTGTCGTTTCATAATTTGCGAGTCGGCCCCACCATCCTCGATTTAGAATTCGAGCGTTCTGGCACTACGACTGCTTGCCGCGTTGCCAAAAAACGCGGTAATCTTCGGGTAGTTATTGAAGCATAGAGAGAGTGGGGAGTGGTCTATTCACCACTCCCGATTTTATGCTTAGTGCGATCGCCTTTTAATATAATTAATCAAAATTTCTAACAAGTAACCATTTTTAGAACGGGCTAATAGCAGCATCAAATTGAAAATACTATTTTTTATTTTCACTTCAAGCATTAGCCCTTAAAAGCTTTTTACCCAAATTAAATTACTGATTTCGGTACAATACCATCTGTCTGTAGAATGAAGCATATCATCAAGAAGGCAGCGTATCCTCTAGTGTAATTGCATAAAAACCTATCTTCTTACAAACAAAACTACTCAGTAGGATTTAGGTCTGACTTTTTACCAATTCAATCAAGAGGTACAAAATGGACGTATCACAGATTAAAGAACCTCTGCCAGTTTATGCAGAAGGCCCGGGCGGTTTATCAGGAGCATCTGACACACATATTGGGAATATAGACTCCGTAGAGGGAGACAAGTACATCAAATTGACGAAGAATAATGCTCCTGATGGACAACACCACTGGTTTCCTATTGACTGGGTAAGGGCAGTAGATGAACGAGCCGTTTATCTAAAAAAAACGGTGGATGAAGTGATACAAGAATTGCTCAATGAGCAGCCTGCTGGTGTTTAAAGTTGTTAGTTGTTTTATTAAGTAGACAGCGCTGCATCATCTTCTACAAAGGCAGCGCTTGCCTATCTAGCATCCAGAATCAGTGTCTTCTGTCCCTTATCCCATCAGCGAACCTAAATGGCTAATAAAGAGCTAGAAACGCTCAAAAAACTAGCTTTTAATCAATCTGAGCGCAGTTCAGAACAGCCCTTATCACCACCAGGCTCCAACGCTAGCTTACCCAAAGAAAAGCCTAAGCGAAATATGAACTGGTGGTTTTTAAAGATAGCGTCTATTACAGGATTATTGTATTTACTCTTTATCGTACTTACTCCTACCCCACCTCCTCAAGGAAACCGTAGAATCGGAAATACGGAAATTATTATATTTAGTTTGATTTTGCTGTTTAACTCAGGTTTGCTAGATAGCATAGATGATATCTCAATTTCAGGTACGGGAATTGCGCTAAGGAGACTCAAGCAAGAGGTTTGGGATGATATCAATAAGTTGCAAGATGAGCAAATCGCCGACCTGAATATACAACAGAAGCGGATTGACTCTCTTCAGGAACAACAATCAGCAACATTGCAATTTCTAGTTAGATATCTGATTGATGGCAATGAACTTAGGCATCTAATTAAGCTTAATTCCCAAGAAGAATTTAACTTTAAATTTGATGATGATTTGGCAAGGGAACTGAAGCATCTCCGAGCTATGGGATTTATTAATAATTTTGTAGGCAAAGGAATTGAAAAAGTTCAACAAGAGGGAGAAGGAGATTTAAAAAACTACTTTCAAATTACAGAAGAAGGTAAATCGTATTTAGCTTTGAGAAAAACCTTAGGAATCAATGAAATTCCTGGACTAGGTGAAGATGGGCGATGGCATCGAGATATTAGGGATTCAGCAAAAAGTTTGTAACTGGCACTCTTACGATGCAGTGCTCAAGTAGCAAGGTAGTCTGACTTTTAAGGTAAGTGAGGAATTAATTGAACAATAGCACTTCATAATTACCAATTACAAGAACCAGCCAAACTAGCCACTATCTCAACTAGTTCTTCTGGATCAATAGGTTTAGATACATGAGTGTCAAAGCCACCTTCTAAGGCACGGATACGATCCTCGCTATCAGCAAAGGCTGTTAAAGCAATAGCTGGGACTCGTCCACCGTTCTTTGGTTTGAGCGCACGAATTTTGCGGATGAGAGTGTAGCCATCCTCCCCAGGCAACCCGATATCAGAAATTAAAATATCGGGTTGCAATTCGGATAATACTTTGCGTGCCGCATCTGCTGATATCACTGCTATAACTTTCGCTCCATCCATTTCCAATACAGTACTGATGAAGAAGCGTGTATCATCATCATCTTCAACTACCAGAATATCTAAACCAGCAAGAGTTCCAGAAGGTTCCATAAATTATATTTTATTACAACTTTCTGTGACTTTTACCTGCGAATGAAAAATCAAGGCTTGAGAAACCCTCAAAATAACCTTTTTCAAATGCCGTGAAAAGTCAGAACTATATAATCAAGGTAAAACAAACAGAAAACAAATTTTAATCAATGTTAACAATTTACTTGTATATAAATGTACATCTAATTTATAATTAAAAATCCTCCAAATGGTAGGTATAATTTATTTAATTTATCTTTTTTTAAAAGTGCTACTATAAATAAAGCTAGTTGTAGCTTATTCATTTTAATTACAATCATGAATTTAGTGTAAAAGATATTGATTTTTAAATAAAATTAAATCCTGGTTTTGTATTCTGTAAGAAAGCATTTAATTCTGAAGAAAGAAAGCTTTGTTTATGGATGAATTGTCCAATAAGAAATTAAGCTAAAACTTTGTTTTATAGTTGCTTATTAAACTATTAGTAACTATTTAAATAATTGATGTAATCGCAGTACTTTATGATTTACAAGTTCATAAACACGTCAAAGTTAAGGAGGGAATTCCTCGCTTAAAAGCATGGTTTCAAAGACATGGTAACTAAATTTTTAAATGAAGTGGTGTAGCAATATATGCGCCTAAACACAACGCTAGTTGCTTCTCCTGCCACAGACGCTGCGCGTAGCTTGCTTCCCCGGAGAGATACAAGTCGGCAGAGCCACCCAACGCACTGGCTTGCCTACAGTAATTTTGTTTTTAATTTATAAATAGCTTCTTAGTATAAGCAATTATGTAAAGTTTTATATTAACATTCAAAACTTCTGTTCTTGCACGTAATTATTGTTTTGATTTTCATCTTGCTCCGTGGATGATGTGATCTCTTCCAAAATTTGAATTGCTCCACTAATTCGCAGTAAGGTATCGCGCAGATTTGCTTGTTTCGCCTCTAAATCTGCCATGACTTTTTGTCCTGATACTAATTCAGCTTTAAGTTCAGCAAGGCGCTTTTCCAGTTGTTCTTTCATTATTCAATAATTTGTTTTTTATCACTCTCGAAAAAAAAATTAAGCTATGGGAATCATATTTGATTGCTTAAAAAAATTCAGTATAGCTTAAAGAGGCTTCTTGACTGTTGCCTTATTTTGTAACAGTAACAAAAATTTCTAATCAAAAAGTGGAAAGTAAAGACTCGAAAGGCTTTCAGCGATTGAGTTCTCCCAAACTAACAAAATAGGGTTATGTCCCTTTAACTTTTAGATTCAGAGAAATAAATGTACCAGTACCGGAATATTGGGGGGTAGCATCGGGAATGGGACTGGGTGCAGAGGGTTGTTGTGCGGGAACCATTACTTGAAATTTGGCTTTAAATGATGAACCTTTGAGCAGTACTGCTTTACCGCCAGATTTAGTCTTTTTGGCTTTTTGGTTGCCAGCAAGGGATTCAATGGAGAGTATCCCCACTCCAGGAATACTATATTGAGGGGTCATATAACTACAACCAGGGACGATAACTTTTTTCTCATCGCCATCTACACAGACTAATTTCTGGTTAATTTTATCCTTGCCTGTGCCAATTAGATCCCCTGGGCGCACAGTAACAATGGCTTGTCCAAAAGTCGGGTTAAACATGGCTTTATCGCCAGTGATGAGAATGAAGTCAGCCATAGAGTCATATTGAGTTGCAAATATATTTTATAAGCTTGGCGATCGCACTAACTAGGAGAACCAATACATCTTGCTTTGGCGACTACACCAGCACCTGCACTTCCCTGATTTCCACCAAGATACCAATATCCGTCACTTTTTATATAAGTAAAAACTTGTTCGCCGCCACCAGCAAATTTACCTTGCACATAAGTCAGAAATGCTACGCATTTGCTACTATGTCCCATCTTGACTTCAGGTTGACCGTTGTTCCATACATATTCGTCAGAGTACCATATCTTTCCCTGTATTTCTCCACTAGGAGTAATGGTTACTGCTTCTACAAGGGTTTTTTGTGTATTACCTTTCATTTGCGTTCTAATTCTCAAACCAATATCTCGATTGGATGAGTCGTCTCGTGCTTGAAGAAAAGCAATATTCTGTTGTCCATATTCCTTGAGTTGAACATGTCCTGATAGGTCAATATTCGTTGTACTGCCAACAGATACACCTACTGATAAAGAACCAGTTACAGTTAAATTTCCACCAAAAGAAGAATTTCCTGTTCCTTTGACTGTTAACCCACCATCTACGGCAGTGCTTAACAACATTCTTTCAATATTTTGATTATCTCGCCAAGAATGATTACCGTTAGCTGTATAGAATAAAGTAGAACCATTAACACCAAGTCCGTATCCACTCCAAAATTGTAATTTCAGTTGGTTTGTAGTTCCAGTATCTGAAAAAACAATTTGTTGACTGCCATCAAGACTAATTTTACCTTCCTGAACAGTTAGACTACCTTTAAGGAACTGATTACCTTGCACATTTAATTTGTAGTCACCTGGATTATTGATGCCAATGGCAACATTCCCAGTATTATTGATATAAAAAGCTGTACTTTTAGAGTTATTACTTCCTACTCGGATATTTAATCCGTTATAGACATTCCACTTGGTTCCATCCCACGCTCCTTCATTATCTATGTTGGACAGGTTATTATACAGTACGTGGTTATAGTCTCCTATTGCAGCAAGAAATAATGCACCACGCTTACTACTGTCTGCTGCAAGAGATAAATTTTTACCTGTAATATTACCATTAACAGTTAAATCGCCAACAATTGTTCCAGAGGTGATTTTATTTGCTGATAAATTAGGGATTCTGTCAACATTTAATATTCCAGAAGTGATTTTGTCAGCCGATAAATTAGGAATTCTGTCAATGCTTAATATTCCGGAAGCAATATTTTTTGTATCTATTGTTCCTGAGATTGTCCCAGCTACTGTTAAATCCCCATCAATTTTTAAGCTACCTGTCAAAACTGCTAAGTTTGGAGTGGCATTTCCTCCAGAGCGAAGAGTTAAAGCTTTACTATTAGAATTTGGTAAGGATAAACCAGAATATTCCCGAACGTTAGCATCAAGAGTAATAGTATTTTGAACTATTGTCAGTTTTGCCAGATAAACGCTATTTTCAGGAAGTGTAGTCGCAAATCCCAAAATAGGCTTTTCAATCCAACGAGTATAGCTATCTGGTACATCTTTTTGCTGTTGAACTTGTTTTTCTTGAGCATATTGGATGTAGAGTACACCGTCGGTAAGATTTTTGAAGTCTGAAAATGTAATATTTTCTTTTAAAATAATTAAATCGCCGCTACTATTGATAGCCGATCCAGATTTAATTTGAACAGATTTTGCATCGTGAATTACTGTAACTTCCAGCCCTTCCATAATCCCTGAAATATGGAGGCTTTGATTATGGTAGCGTTGGCGATCGCTCAAATATTTATGTTGAAGTTCAAAGTCATCTTCTAGGAGATATTGTCCTGGAAAATAGTTAGGTCGCTCGGCTGCAAAGTTAGTAAAATCATTAGTTTTAGCCATTTAATCTCCTTAAAATTAACTCAATGTTTGACTAGTAGTGCCAAGAATAGTATTACCCTCAACAATTTTTCCTTGCTCATTTTTACGGCAAATTTGTAAAATATCATTGATAGATACAGGTGCTAAAATAATCTCTTCTTCTCGTAATTTATAAGTAGATAACTGCTGATTGATATTTAATGATACTTGAACAATCACTTTGCCGACTATCTCAACATTGTTGAGATTTTTGATTGTCACTGTTAACTGATCTATTGTTTGCATAAATTGTTGGTAGTAGAGGGTGCGCTTAATTATAATTCTATTATCTTCAAGGATAGTTTCTGGCGTAAATAAATGATATTCAGATAAATTGTCTTGCAGCCGAACTGTAATTTTATTGAGCAAATCTAGGGTAATTAAATTAGGTTGGGTAATTTCAACGATCGCGGCAAGTTCCAACTTTTCAATAATCGCCGTTCTATCAGGTTGTAATTCTTGAATTTTAGGTGGATCAAACATAAAAAAGCTATAGGGTTTAGTCCATATAGATTCTGTCAGCTTCATTCCCGATTGTTGTGGTTGACTATCTTGTTTAAAAATTGTATTTCCTGCAATCATTTCTTTTTTCCCATTTTCACTACAAATTTTGAGGACTGGTGATAAATTTAAAGGTTGCACTAGGAGCGTATTGTTATATTCAATTTCATTGATTGAAAAATACAGTTTGATAGTTAAATTCCCAACAAAATGTTTATCAGTTAGGTTTGATAGTGTAACATTAAAACCTGCTAAGTTTTCTTGTAAATGCTGATAATTTAGATTCTGCTTAATTGAAAAAGATTGATTTTTTATAATTGTTTCAGGTGAATAAGGGGTAATTAATTTCGAGTTTCCTTGGATTTTGATAACTAGCTGTTTCGCTAATTGATTAATTGGAATAATATTAATTTTGTTGGGAGTAATTGTGACTTCTATGGCAAATTTTTGATTTTTTGGAGGAGCAAATAATTTGCAAGTATAAGCAACATGCGATCGCTTCGTTAGCTGCATCGTTGGCACAAGAATTTTAAGGGTATAAAATGTCTGTGCTGGCTTTTCTCTATCGATAATTGCTTTAGCAATTTTAGCCTGTCGCCAATACTTATCAGGATCGCGGTCTTTGAGAGTTAGCTGAACTTGAAAATAATTAGGAAAATTATCAAATTGATCGAATACCTCAACTTTTTCTCCAAATCCTGAATTTTTTAAATAAATACTCAAAATTTCGATTAATCCTGCTTTTGTCCCCCGTAAACCGTATAGGCGAACAATTTGTTTAATAAATACTTTTTTTACCTCTACTTCCCAATCGTCCCGTAAACTCAAGGCTACCCAACCCGATAACCAAGGTAAAAAGTCCTTTGGAGTATATTGAGGATTAAAATAAACATGAATATTATCAATAATTTCTTCTAACCCTGGTGGCTCTTCAGTCTTGGCTGTAATAATTTGCTCTTTACTTGGAGTTTCACTTAATCCACTGAGGATTTTTTCAAATGACAGCAAAAATTGAGCAATAAAAACATCTTTTTGGAGAATTGCTGGTAAATATTGATGATAGGTACTAACTGATTCAGATTTTTTTACGTTCATTACCAACTTCTACCAATATTGTAAATTTGCTATCTTTGAGATTGATTTTAACTAATTGATTATCTGCTAAATTTATTTCAGGTTTAGAGTTATTATTTTTATCTTTAATTTGCAGATTTTCAACATAGTCTACTCCTTCCAAATCATCTAATAATTTATATAATTCTGATAGATAGACACTCCGACCAAAAGGCCATCCTTTTCCCTGCCAATATTTTTGCGATCGCAGGGGTTCAAAAAACATCTTGACTTCCTTTTCTGCCTGTTTTTTAACTACTTCTGCTTGTGCGCCATCTTGAAGCACTAATTCTGCTTCTATAGCTATGGATACATACTCAGGTTCTAAGATATGCAAGCGAGTAGTTAAAAGTCTGCGATCATCAAGAAATTTAAATAAGAGTTCATATTTATTTACTTGATTTATTTCACTATCTTCAGGAACAACTACTAAACTAATATGTCCTTTAGCAAAATTATCAGATGTTGACTCTAAATTACGTTGTGCTAAACATTTAACTCTGGCAATTTTTAAGTTATCAGCATTTTCTGATTGATTCCAATCGATAAGTACCAATTTCTCAAAATCTTCTGGAGTGACGGCACGATAAATTTTGCGTACTTCTAATAAAGTCTTTTGAATTTCTGATTGTAAAATGCTTTGTCGTTCCTGGCTAGAAATATTAATGGGTAAATTCCATTCTTCTCCTTTCAGCAAACTCAAAAAGCTAGCATAATTCTCATCAGGAATTTGATTAACTCGGTAGAGAACCATTTCTGTTAACCATGCCAATAATTCAATCAGAATAATTCCCGTATCTGTAGGATTATGATCTGTCCATTCTGGGTATTCAAGCGGAATCTGAGAAATTGCCTCTTCTAGTAAGTTGGCATAGCTGCGATCGTCGAGATTGGGTAAGGGTAAAGTCATAGTTAAGGAGGGAGTGGGGAGTAGGGAGGAAGAGGCAATAGGCAATAGGCAATAGGCAAGAGGGAGTAGGGGATAGGGAATGGTTTTTAAGTATTTAAATTTTTGAGAAGGGAAATAATCATTTTAGTTTCCTCTTGGAGATATTGGAGAATTAATTCTATATCTTTTATAGTGCATAATCCTACTCTGGAAGATAGAAGAAGATGAGTTTGTAATTCATTAATTGAGCCTTGGCTGATGTTTAAAAATCTCGCATAGTCGCCAGGTGATCTTCTGCCATAGCCTTCCGCAATATTGGCTGGAATAGAAACAGATGATCTTCTTATTTGTTGAATCATTCCGAAAAGTTCATCTCTAGGGAAATTTTTAGTTAATAAATAACATTTCTCAGCAATTTCCATACCTTTTTGCCAAATTATTAAGTCTTTAAAATCCCGAATCCCTGACATTTTTCACTCCTTATATTCACCAACCTATTACTTATTGCCTCTCCCCTCTTCCCTATTGCCTATTGCCTCTTCCCTCTTACCTCTTCCCTCTTCCCTATCCCCTCTTCCCTATTGCCTATTGCCTCTTCCCTATTGCCTATTGCCCTCTACCTTAACGTTGTGATTGCCAGAATAAATTAAAGAATCAGCACTTAGTAATGACTTGCTTTCTGTTGCAGGTAATTCCACTTCTAGGGAATTAACATGATCTACTCCCGCAATGGATTGAATAATGGCGTAAAAATCCGATTTTTGCGGGTAGCGTCCAAATTGCCAGCCCTCCCCTGTTCCGCCAGTTAAGGGATGGAGGAAGGCTTCTAAGTGTTGTTTAACGCTGTTTCTCACCATGTCTGCGTCTTCGAGCAACACAGGAGTGATAGTTGTAATTACGGTGACTTCTCGCCATTTGGGGGCTGTAACCACTAAATCTACTGTCCCCGCACAACGGGAACGAATATAGGTTTCGACTCGCTCTAGTAAAGCTAAACTAGGGGTTGGTTGGCGATCGCTACTATAGGGTAGAACGATCAGCTTAACTTGTCCTGCACGGCGGTTAATTTCCCGCATCATTTTTTCAAAGTTATCTGCTTCGGTAGCATTAATTGTCTGCAACTTTTCCCGGAGACTATCTTCAAATAGCACATTTGGTTTAGTCGGATCGAGCCAAAGTTTTTCATTCAAAGGGCTAAAATCAGCCGTCAGCAAATCTGGGGTAACTACTTTGACTCTAGCCACATCTGTAGAAGCTTCGTAAGCTAAATCTGCTATATCCTCAAGAGTGACAGCGCGATCGCGGTGACGTAGTTGCTTTGGTACTCGTTCTTTCAGGCGATCTAAAGTTTCCTGTTGCGCCCCACCTGCTGCTGCTTCCAAGTTAATTACCCGATCGATGTAGGGAATGGTAGTTTTCAGTTGGCTAATGGTTTGTGCAGTGACGTTCCCCTGTTTACCTCCTCCAGTCTGATAAAAAGACAGTCGAATATTATTGCGTCCTCTGGGGGGAATCATCCCGGCTTGGGCGTTTCCAAAGCGAATTTCGCCTGTTTGTCGATCCAAAGTGTAATGGCGATCGCTCGCATTAGAACCGTAAAAATCTGCTACTTCCTGCCAAAGTACCCAAACTTCTTCAATTTCTCCCAAATTATCTTTAATTACCTTGATACGATGAGATTCTACGTTGAGGGAAATTTCTCCTTCTTGAATTTCTAACTGCTGTCCCATCAAAATGGGAATATTATTGGCAATAAAAACCTGATTTGGCTCATAGTTACTTGAACCTAATACTTCTTCTCGGAGACTAATTGCCTGAACTGCCCAAGTGGTATTAGTTAACAAACGACGTAAACGAGGTTTAACCCGAAAATTACCTGATACCCAACGAACTCGCAACCAATATAGTTTTTTGCCAAAGTTTTCTTTTGGGCTAAAATCTGCGGGAGCAATAAATCTAATTAAACCTGGTTGGGAAAATGCTTGAGTTTCATCCTCTACTCCCAATGGTTGCCAACCCGTAATACTAGAAGATTCCCAAATTAATTGGGGTTGCTGGGAGCGAATCACTGGGGTATTTTGATGATAATCTTGTTGGAGAGCTTGATTGATGGTAACTAGATTTTTACTAATATTACTAATAGTATAATTATCGTATTGTTTGGTATTTATCGGGTTTTGAATTTGTAGGTGATCGCCTTTTTGCCAACCAGTTACATCTGCAATTTGCAGTATTTTATCTCCGGCATTTCCTGTTGATATCAGGACAGTTGCTACTATTATATCGGCTGATAATTCATTTGGTAATGGAGCTTCAAACTGTGCATAAAGAGTAACTGTTTTATTATCAAATGATTTATCAAATCCTAGATAGAGGGTTGGTTCTCGATCTATGGTAGGTGTAAAGGGCTGAAAATAACTTAAATTTTCTGGATAAGAATAGGTAAAATCATTCTCAGCAAAATAAATAGCTTTTTCTGTCAGAGTAAATTCGTAGGTTAATTTTAATGACTTAATCAGAGGTGGATCGTAAGTTGGAGGAATCGTCTCCGTAATAATTAACTTACGCATAATCCGCGTTCCAACCCCTAAATTGGTGTTCAAAACTCCGGTTTCTAGCTTCAGCCTATTATTCTCTTTAATGATTTCTGTAATTTTATTTTCTTCTGGAAATCCTCCAGTATAAGGAAGAATACGAATTGTATCGCCAGTTTTAAATAAATCTAAAGTATCAACTTCAATTTGGTTGTCACCTTGTTTGAATTCCTTTCTTAAAACTGCCAAGTCATCATAAACAGGATACGTGCGCTCATCTGCGGCTTTACCATAATGACCTTGAGTAATCCGAGCGCGAATCCAATAACGAGTTTCTCCATTTACAGTGCTAGGAGAAGGTATATTTTCTGCGTTGGGAAATTGTAACTTCGCCTGGATAGTATCTTTTTCAGTAAACTGAATCGTTGATGATTTCTCTATCCATCTTAGTTGATTATTTTTATCTCCTATTTCTTGCCATACTTGACCGTTACCAATTTCCCAAACAATTTTTAAATTATTTATATTTACAGGTTTATGAGTTAAATTTATATCAATACTAATAGTTACATTTGGTTTAATAAATGTATCGTGCAAAGCGATATAAAATGTATCATTAAGTTCTGGCTGTTCGCCAAAAGGATAAAAATCTTTGGTGAGGTCTAAAGGAGTAGTATTAAATAAACAAATTTCAGGGATTAAGTTAGATTGCTTGATATTGATACTACCTTGAATATTGGTAATTTGAGGTAAATTACCAATTAGAGAAGATATATTATTTAAATTGGCTTGCAACCATCTCGCCGTTTTTCCCTGAAGCTCATAAGGAGCCGGAATGGGTAAATTGGCAAAAGTAAAAGTAATAGTTGATTGATTATTGTTCTGACTTTGGCTAGGAGTTTGAATGGTTTGCCATTGAGAACCATCCCAATAAGACCAATTAAGCGGTGAAGTTTGTAATTGATTGACACTTTCAACCGTATTATTAGTAGTAATAATTAGTTGTAGTTCCTTTAACTCTGGTAAAGCAAAAATTTCGGGACAAGTTATATAAAGAGAATGGGTAATAGAGCGATCGCCTTCCAAAGCTAAGAAAGCTCCGTCTTGTTGTCCTGTTGCTGTCAAAGTGCGCTCCTCGGAAAGCATCTCAGAGAGATCGCTATACTTATCCTGATTGGGTTCGCGCAGAAATACTGCTTGTAATTGAGTTGTTGTGACAACTAATTCTCGATCTGTTTCAAACACGATTTCTTCGTCTGCACCCTCTGCTGGCGGTGCCGAAACTTGAGTATGAGCAGGAACTAACCCATCTGTGGGGCTTCCTTGTGCCAAATAAAAGGTTAAAGGAACTTTAGCAGGTTGGGGAGGTTTGAGTTCTCCGCCAATTAAATCAAGGAAAGCCAGAAAATTTTTCTCTGGAACTTGGTTGATGCGATCGCTGACTAATTTTACCATCCGCCCAAAGATGCGAATTAATGCCCCACCAGCATCAGTTTTATCTCCAGGTGCAGCTTTCCAGCCGGTAGATTGCTCTACTAACTTCTCGGTTTGCTGAACAATTTCCTCATAGGTACGCTGGTCAATTTGGGGAGGTAAAGAAGGCATATACAATTACTGCAAATAAAAAGGATAAACTAAATTAAAAATATTATTTGTTGTGCGAACTTGATAATTTATTTGAATTAAAATTACATTTGGTTGGTTAGAATCAGGAATTGTATCCACATCTAAAACATCAATGCGAGGTTCCCATTCAATTAAAGCATCTTTTACATCACTAACAATTTCTCCAACCGTTCCTAAACTATTAGGAGAAAAAACCTTTTCGTGAATATCACAGCCAAAATCAGGACGCATTATCCGTTCTCCTTTGGCAGTACTGAGAATCATCCAAATTGATTGACGCACAACATCTTCATAACGTGCCACCTGAATTTGAGAATTTTTATCAAGTTTGACAGGTAAAGCCCATCCTACACCTAAAAAATCAATCTCCATTACATCACCTCCAATGATCCATCATTGATTTTCACTCCGGCTGCACATTTAATCCCTAAGCCAGATTGCGCTTCCAATTCATATTTAGATTTAGCTTTAATTGTACAATTTGCACCAGCTTCTAATTGATAGTTTTGTTGAGTTCTTATTTGTAAGTTTTTACATTCAATCGAGATATCATCATCACTACTTTTTAAGCTAATTTTCCCTTTTGTTTCAATAGTCAAATCTTTCTCAACTTGAATATTCATTGTATTTTCTTTAGAATTAATTACAATTTTGTTTTTACCAGTCTTATCTTGAATAATAATCTGTTCGTTTTCTTCAGTATCATCTAAAACAATCATGTGACCGCTTCGAGATTTAATGACTCGTTGATTATTTTTCCCATCTTCATTTGCTATTGGTGGTTTATCTTTTCCATTCCACAAAGCACCAAGAATGTAAGGAAAATTAATATCACCTTGTTCAAAAGCAACCAAAACTTCATCATCAACTTCAGGCAAAAAATAAATACCACGGTCATTTCCTGCCATGAGAGTTACCACTCTAGCCCAGTAACTTTCTTCCTCTGAAGATAGCCAAGGAAATTTTACTTTGACTCTTCCTAATTTTTTTGGATCATTATTATTAGTAACTATACCAACAGTTACGCCGTAAAAACGATGATTTTGGTTGTTTGATAATAAAACATCTAGTCCGTTCATGTAGCATTTCTTCCTACAGTAAATAAAGTTTTATAACCGAGGTTTTTTGAACAACTATGTTCCGCACTTTTAATATAATAAAGTCCACTAAATCTTTTACCAAGCCCAAGAATTTCAATCACTTTCCCGGCACGTAAACAAGGATTACCTTGACAAGTTCCTTCACCAGTAATGTAGGCGATCGCCATATCTTGAAACTGTCCTAATGCCATGCTATCAGCTTCTTCTTTACTTGACACAGGTTGATTTACTATCGTATAGCTTGATTCACCAAAGGCTTTTTTGACTGTTTTTGTCCCAGAAGTTAAACCTCCCATTGTGCCACCTTCTTTCCCTACTTCTGCCTTACCTGATACTTCTTTTTTCTCCTTTTCTTGATAAATCCAACCTTTTACTTCTAACTGTTGTACCTGATTCATAGTACTTAAGCGTGGTAAAAATTCTTGTAAATCTTCTCCATAAGTTAGAGTCAAAACTTTATCTTTAGCATTCTGAGGGGGACGAAAATAGAGAGTTTTTTGCTCCACTGCAACTTCATAGCCAATGCGTTTAGCTCTCTCTTTTAAAAACTCCCAATCTGTTTGATTATGTTGCAAAATATATTCTAATTTCACTTTACTATCGGTCACTTCTGCTGTAAGTCCTCTAGTTCCAGCAATTTTGCTTGCAATTTCACTATCCTTAATACTTAGGAAAGATTTTGTGTGATTTCCTCGCAACAAACGATGGCGGAAATCATGACCACGTACCACTAATATAGGTGCTACATCCTGGGTATATTCTGGTTCTAATCCCGTAATTTCACCCACCATGAGAGTTTTGAGTTCTTGTTCATATCCCATCTGAATTTCTACTTTATTGCCAACTTCAAATACTTTGTCATCTACCCATGTCATTTCTTGTTTTAATAAGTCCCAAGTAACTAATCGCAGCTCGAACATACCAGGAGCTTCCAAATCCTCAGATACTAAAACTGATACCAAATCAGCTTCTATTTCTGTGGCTAAGGGTTTGTCTTGAACCAAAATTTTGACATTAGGATTTAATAAGGAAGCATCATTTGGCATAATTTAACTCCTCTGAGTCAGGCTAGTAATTCGCAAAGGAGGAATTGTCAGCACAGTTCCAGGATTTAACATCCGAGGATTGTTTAAGCGATTTTCTGCCGCAATTACACGCCATAAAGCCGGATCGCCATATTCTTCAGTGGCAATACTACTTAAAGTTTCTCCTCGTTTAACAATTCTCACAGGATCATCGATGAGATTAGCAATCTTTGCCTTTTTTTTCGGTTCTTTCCACTCCTTAAATTTACAGCTTAAGGTGGCTCTGACAGGTGTACCATCTTCGAGGAAATGAGTCAGTTTTTTGGTAACACTTTCTAAAAAACCATCAGGTAATAACAAGCTATCTTTACCGGATATAGTGCCCCAAATTAGTTGACAACGAGGGGGACGTTTGGGATTTTTGCCAATGCGAGGCTGAGTTAAACTAAAAATTTTGCGGGTATAGTTTTGGACATTTTCTGGAGGAAATCCTATCAGCGTGGTATCAAAAAACAACTCAAGACTGAGTTGAGTTAATTCTTTAGATGCAACTGGGCCATTATCTCCCATTGACCAGCCTGTTTTGACAATTTCCACTTGATTAGGGTTGAAAAGAACTTTAAATTTATCAGCAAAGTCTCCTGGGTTATTTTTTTCGGCTTTGATAGTTAATTTCTCTAATGCCATCGATTTTTTCCTCTGCGTTCACTTTCAATGACTAACCGCCGCATTAGTTTGCGTTCAACTTGATTAGCTATAGCATCAACGTCAATATTAGATTGAGTTGCTATTGGCGAAACCGAAGTTTCTATTGATGATACAGAACTGGTGAAAGTTCTAGGAGGCGATGAAGAATCCATATTTGATATTGAATTATGGTTCGATAGGTTCGATTGCTGACTATTACTCCTTGATGATGGGGTAGTTTTAGCTCCGGGTAAAGGCAAAGATTGAGGTTTTAAGGATGGGTTACTTACAGAAGTTACAGAGACAACGGGAAGGGAAGATATATTTTGCTTATGATTATTTTGATTAATTTGTGAAGTAGAAATAGTAAAAGGTTGTGTGTTGAGTGATGTTGCAGGTTGACTTTGATAAGTTGGGGAATTGATAGCAAATGATATTTCCTTCTTAGTCAAATCAACTTGAGGAGTTAGAGGTTGAGCAGTAACTATGGGAAGTTTTTTTGATTCGTGCTTGATTGAGCTTAAATTGCTTGTCTCATTATCTGCTTGCGTTTGTTGTTGACCAGCTAAGTTATTTAAATCATTAACAATAGGGAGAGATGGCTGGGATATTGCATAATTCTGAAGTTTTGCTTGAATAATAGGTAGTGTTGTATCAGGAAGACTGGTAAATTTTTGTGATAACAAAGTTTCTGCTGTTTTCGGCAATTGTTCAGCTATGGGTTGTGACAAAACTACGGGAATTTTCGATGAAAATATAGAGGTTTTATCTACAATCGGTTGAGATGGATGATTAAGATTTGATTCAGTGCTATTAAGCAAATATGTTTGTGAGCCTGTCAAATCCCCTAACGTCATTTCTGCTGTTTTTGGAAATTGTTCACCAATGGGTTGTGACAAAACTACGGGAATTTCTGATGAAAATATAGAGGTTTTATCTACAATCGGTTGAGATGGATGATTGAGATTTGATTCGGTGATATTAGGCAAAGATGTTTGTGAGCCTGTCAAATCACCTAACGTCATTTCTGCTGCTTTTGGAAATTGTTCACCAATGGGTTGTGACGAAACTACGGGAATTTCCGGTGAAGATATAGAGGTTTTATTAATTTGTGTTTTTAAAGCTAAAGATTGGGTTGTTTCATTCGCAAAATCAGAACTTGATAAATCTGTAATATTTTGGACAGGGTTAGTATTATTAGCTATTATGATTGGTAAAAATTGAGAAGAATCTAATTTTCTTTGAATTATATTAGCTGATGGCTCAACTTGAGAGACAGTTGGCAAATTATGTACTCTATTCTCTACTGCTTGTTCTTTTGCTAATGAAACAGGCTGTGCATAAACAATCGGCATAGACTCCGATGATAGGGTATTAGTATTACCCCAACGTTGCATTTGTTGATTCAAAAGAGGTAAACGATTTAAAAAGCGATCGCAACGATTAATAATACGCTGACCCATCGCCATTTTCATCATTCCCGGTTGACGTAGGGGACGATGCAGGCGATTTACCAACCCCTTATCAAGTGAATCTTGCCAATTAGATAAATTTGCCATGATGCAACATAAAACTCCTATGCGATTTTTACGAAGTTGAGTACAACTATAAGAACCTCCTTGCCTATTGCCACTGTATTCCTATAACTTAGAAATTCCTTGATGCACCAATTCAATTTTTTCTACAGCAATTTCGTCGCTACTAGCGTTAAAACTGGGCCCTTCCCACTTGACGGGATATGCTTTTTTAAACGTCCACCACATCACCGGAATTTGCTGATTATTAAGTAAGATAATCGTACCATTTAACTGCTGAATCCACCCTTGACTAGTTGCTTTATACCAAATATAAAACAAATCAATATTCACTAATCCTCGACTCAAAACCAAATTAGGATAAGTGGTATGTTTGGGAAATTGATGAATAAAATCGTTTAAGCCTCCTTCTTGATAAGATTCCAACTCAATTTCACTGCTTAAACCGCTAACTTCGCTAAAACCACCAATAACAACTCCTCCAATTTCCACAGCAAAGTTATAAGCCATATAAGGGTCATGTCCCAATAAACTGGCTGTTGAACCTGCGGCTAAAGCTGCATTAAGTGCGATAAATTTGGGATTCATTTTTTCTGCTCAATCGCTAAGTCGCTGATTAATTTGTGCTACCTGCGTCACCCACTGCTGACGTTCTCGGTGTTCCATTGTCATAATCTGTTCGTAAGACCAATGAAAATGGTAGGCAAGGTAAGCTACCTCCTCCAGCAGTCGTTCTGTGGGGTAGCAAACTACTCCCCCACGGGAATAGTTTCCACTTCAAACTCTCCGTCACAGTGGGGACATGCTACCCGCAGACGACTATGACCGTTTTGGTTAATCCTTTGATAAAAATCCTGTAAATAGACTAAATCTCCTGAAAATAAACCCTCAATTACTTTGGTATTAATTTGGTCTAATGTTCCTAGTTGAACTATCGTTCTTGCTAAGAGAATAATCACCAAATAACCAGGATTTTTCTGCACCCTTGGATCTCGGATGGGGGCAATTTCATCATAGGCAGTTGAAAGGCGCATAATGCCTTCACGGTGAGTATTACCTTCCGAGTCGAGATATCCTTGAGGCAAGATAAAAGGAAATTCAGTTTGCTGCATGATTTTGCTGAAAGGAAATATTAACCAATGGTGATACCTTCATGAACTAGTTCGAGAGTTTCTATTGCTACTTCGTCTGAGGTAGCATTAAAATCTGGAGCATTCCAAGTAGTAGGCCAGCTATTTTCTAAATTCCAGCGAATTTTTTCTTCTCCTTGATCATTAGCTAAAATAATCGACAGGTTGCGCCGATCTGTCTCGCCATTTTGTAACTTTTTGTGCCATTCCCACAGTTCTTTATTATCGCTAATCCCCCGTTTTAGGGTAATGTTGCCATAAGTATTAAGACCGGGAATTTGACGTTGGTTTAATGCTTTATCTGTTCCTTCTCGATAGGTTCCTGCGTTCCGAGTCGCAGTCAAACCGCTACATTCACGAAACCCAGCATGAACGATACCATCCCATTCCACCCAGAAATTATAACCACTGTATGGATCATGAGGATTAGAAATTGTTGGCATAATAGAACCTCCTACAATAAATTTGAATTAACAATTATCAGTTATATAGGAATCTGCTTTGATTTTTGAACAATAGGCAAGAAGGCAAGAAGGCTTTTTGAGTTGTATGGAGTTTTTTCATGCAATCAAATATGAGTCCTATATAATCTCCATTTAATTTTTGAAACACTCAACACATATCTACCTCCTTTTTCCACTTTTTTCTGTTGCCTATTGCCTATTGCCTATTGCCTTCATATCAATGTAATTCCGCTACTACTTTGAACAACTAAAAGTTGAATAAATTCCCCTGGAATGGTGGGGGCTAAACCAACTTCTGCCACTACTTGTCCCATTTCTCGATTTTCAAGGGGATTATTTTCGGCATCACATTTGACATAAAATGCCTCTTGGGGCAAAGCACCTTGGATAGCGCCTTGTCGCCATAAAGATTCACAATAAACGCTTAATTCCCTTTGTAGTCGGACCCATAAAGGAAAAGCATTGGGTTCAAACACTGTATCGGCTAAGTTGCGATTTACCCAGCGCCCAAATGTGAGAAATAAACGACGCACGTTGACATATTGCCATTCAGCTATCGGGCTGAGGGTACGCACTCCCCACACTCGCATACCTCGTCCTTGGAAGCTACGAATACAATTGACTCCCGCTTTGTTTTTTGGATTTAGCTGTTCTTGATCTGTGGGAGTTAGGGAAAAACTGAGATCCAATACCCCTGCAAGTGGAATATTAGCAGGTGCGCCATGTACCCCGACTGTGCGATCGCAACTTGCATATATTCCCGCAATATGACCACAGGGAGGAATAGGCTCGACGCGAAATTCTACTTTTAGCCAAGGTGCATATAATGCCCCGTTGTGGCTAGAAAGTTCCTGTAGCTGCCCATTTAGTTTTCCTACCTCATTCAAAGCATCAAGAATGGCAAAGCGATCGCCCATCTGTTCGCAATGTTTTAAAATAGCTTGCTGCATCTGCATAACTTCCGCATCTGAACCAAGCATGATGTCGGGAACACAAATCAAATCAACATTTTCTAAGACTTCGCTTGTCTCTAAACCTTGTTGAAGAGCCTCAAGAGTATTGTCAGCTAAGGCTATAACATAACAAAGACGACCTCCGTTTTCAAAAAATCCTTTGATTGCATCTGCTAAATACCCTTTAGCTTGACCAAAATACTGCTGAAAATGCGTCGCCAAGGTTAGCTTTTTCGGTTCTTTCACTTCCTCTGTAACCAGGCCAAAGAATACCGGAACACCTGTCAGTAACTCAGGTTCTGGAGTAGGAACGACATAGTTTAAAGAGATACCTGGTATTTTTGGCTCTAAAGTCGGCATTTGGGTATAGTTCGTAATTCGTAATTCGTAATTCGTAATTGAGTGGGGAAAAGACCACTTTCATACTTGTCGGTGAAACTTGTTTCCTTGAAATTACCTCTTACCTATTGCCTATTGCCTATTCCCTATTCCCTACGTTCCTGTCCCAGTCCACTGACTCAGGCGGAAAATCACGAATTCTGCCGGCTTCACCACTGCTAGGCCTATCTCTGTGACAACTTGACCCACATCACGCACTTCTGGGGGGTTGGTTTCGGCATCGCATTTCACATAAAAGGCTTCTTGGGGAGTTGTGCCAAATAATGCACCTTTGCGCCACTCTATCAATAAAAAAGCACTGATATTACGGCGGATTTTTGCCCAGAGTTCGGGGGTATTGGGTTCAAAAACTGTCCATTGAGTCCCTTTATCAATGGAGTCTCGCAAGTAACTAAAATGACGGCGAATATTGACGTATTTAAACTCTGCATTTGCATCTCCGCCCAAGGTACGCGCACCCCAAACGCGGATATTCCCGTTTAGCTTGCGAATAACGTTAATGCCATCGGGATTAAGCCCATCTTGTTTGGCTTTGCTGAGATTATATTTTAAATCTAAGGCTCCCAAAATAGTTTCATTGGCAGGGGCTTTGTGTACGCCCCTTTGCCCATCAACCCTTGCATAAACTCCCGCAATATGACCGCTTGGGGGAATATAAATATTGCTATTACTTGCAGGATCGAAAACTTGAATCCACGGGAAATACAAGGCTGCATAGGCAGAGTTGAAGGGTTTAAGGGTATTCACAACTCCTGTGCTGCTAAGGTCGATGGTATCTAGGCTATCGAGAATTGCAATGCGATCGCCCAGTTTTTCTGCATGATCTTTGATATCATCTCTGAGGGCTAAATTTCCTGGTGCAGCAATGATAGTGATTTCATCAATAGCTTCAAAAGCATCTAAAACACCAGCAAGCTTATTTTCTTCAGATATCCAAGTGACATAACAACGAGTTCCACCATTTCTGAAAAAACCATAAACTGCATGAGCTAAGGTGTTTTGTCCTTGGGTATCGCCAGTAGGCGGTAAAAAGTCACCAAAAAATTTCTTAAATTCACTAAAGTTTGTGATTAATTTAATTTCCCCTTCTTGAGCGATGTTAGGATCGCTGGGAATTACTGTTACAGGTAGTTGAACTTGGTAATATCCGGTAATTTTCTCCCCTGAAGGAATTGCATCTTTAAATTTTACGGTTGCAGATTTTTCGGCATCGTTATTAGTAATAGGGTTTGTATCATCTAAATTAACAGGACTGCCACCAGCGAAGAAGCCATAAGTCCCCACTGTGGTTACTAGTGGATAATCTCCTGATAATAAAGAATAGTTTTTTTGGTTTCCACCTTTACCTTCACCAATCTCAATTGGACTTGTAGAGCTACCCACAGACTTAAATGAGATGTTGTTAGTATTAGTTGATGACCAAGCATTGGCTTTAATCGTACCAATAAAAGCAGCAATACTAGTTCCAACTCCTACAATTGGGGCAGAACCGGAAGCTATTTCTTCGACGTAAACACCTGGAGAAAGATAGGTTGGCATTTCATTAGCTCCTTGATATAAGTAAGAAGGCAAATAGGGAATAGGGAATAGGCAATAGGCAATAGGCAATAGGCAATAGGCAATAGG